>JAGYLT010000099.1 GCA_018400545.1 Bacteroidales bacterium | reverse complement strand
AATTCCCACTTCCTGTTGTCGATTTTTTCATGGATTGCATCCGCCAGTAAGTAAGCACGCGCCACAGCCATTCAAGCGGCCCGAAGCGGTAGGTCCTGAGCCAGATGGGAGAAATGATAATAATGACCAGCCATATGCCAACAACAACCAGCATCTGCTCAGCCCGCTCAAGTTTGCTGAACAATCCCAGTCCGTTTCCGTAAAAAATGAACATCATTAGCAGCGACATCAGAATGTAGTTGGTGAACGCCATTTTTCCCACTGCTGCCATTAACTTCTTAAATCCATCTAAAATATTCGATTTCGCGATCAGCATGATGATGCCGATGTAACCGAGTGCCGTGGCCAGGCTGCCAAAATAATTAAACATACTTCCGATAAACCTGGAAAATGCCATGTCCCAGCCGGCATTGAAATTTTCGAAAATGCCCCATCCTGAAAGTAAAAACCCAACCGGGATTCCGATCAAGGCCATCCGGATATAAAAACCTTTTGATTTTTGAGCCGATAAAACACCGGTTTTGTAAAGTGCCATCCCCAGCATCATCATGGCCATAACCCGCCAGAACACAAACCAGAAAAACACGAAAGTTTGCATAAAAACGGACTGAGGCACCCTGAATTCCATCTGTGCAAGCCATCCGCTTCTTCGGATGTCAATTTCTTTTTGGATGCTTTCTACGGCCGGTTGCCAGCTTTTCAAATTTTCATCGATGGCTTCCTGAGGCCAGAAGCTGATGCTGGCACCGGCAAAAAGGCTCATGATCACGGGAACGATAAAAAACGCGGCGCCTACTATCAGCAGGGTTTTTACGCCTGATTTTCTGAAAACAAAAACCAGCATTCCGCACAGCGCATAGGGAACAAGGATGTCGCCGTACCAGATCAGGTAGGCATGCATCATTCCGAAAACCAGCAGCCAGAACATACGCCGGTAATGAAGCGGCCCCGGGCGCCTGCCTTTTTCGATGGCTTTGGTGGTAAACAATATCACGCCTGCACCAAAAAGTATCGAAAAAATGCTCATAAATTTATCACTCGCAACCATGTGCGAAGCAATCCAGACCCACTTATTCAGGCCGGTCAGGTCGCCCCAGGCGGCAGGATTCATATAGGCAGCGCTGATCATTGCGAAACTTTGAACATTCATAATGAGAATGCCCAGAACAGCTATGCCCCTTAACAGATCCAGCGAAATTATCCTTTCGGAAGGTATGGCCGGATAAAGCCCTGATTTATTTTTCATAGTTCACATTTTGAGATGATTACAAATAAAATAAATTTCCAGATACGGACAGATGAAAAATCTGAATCTTTCTGAAAAAAAACATCACGCAAATTGACCATAATTTTGTTTATTTGTTTCTGAATAAAAAATACAATGAACCGGAAAGCAATTTATTTTCTCATCTCGCCCTGGTTTATAGCTTTGCTTGTAACCATTATTTTTGTTTTGCTCGTTCCGGCGAACCTTTCAAAATATGAAACCGGATTGAAGTTAAACTCCAGGATTAACCCGGATGCAAAATTTCTGGCGCATGATTTTAACCACGATCAGCAAAGTGAAAAGGTTCAGATAGCGCTCAATTTCCCCGACAAAACTCCACATGTCCTTTTCAGGAACCACCAGAATAAACTGATTTTGCAGTGGAATCTCAGCGGAGATTTTGTGGATATGTCAGCACCGGTTTTTGGTGACTACGATAACAATGGAAGTGATGAGATATATGTTGCCACCTACAGCCGGGATTCGATCAGGCTGAATGCTTTTGAGCCATTAACCGGGGATGGGTTAAATGTTAAGGGCCGGGCATTATGCCGGGCGGAAAAATATAATGGCTTTCAGGATTGGCGGGTTACCGGCGGAGAATTACTTGATTTAAACGGCGATGGTTTTGGTGAGTTGCTTGTTTTGGTATATGCAGGTTTTACTTATCAGCCAAGGGCAATCTATGCCTGGGATATTCGAAATGATTCTGTGTGGCGTTCGCCCGCTGTGGGGGCTGGCTTGATTTCAAACCTTACGATCTTTGAAGGACCGGCAACAGGCGGACCATTCATCACAGGATATGTTACCTCAACAAATAATTCTTCCGATCACCCTGAGCTTGATATCCCATACAAGGACAGTTGTTCGTGGCTGATGGTTTTTGATAAAAACTTAAATTTCGTGTTCGATCCGGTTCCTTTTCCGGGACATCCGTCAGATGTTGAACCTCAATTTTTCAAAGCCAACAACGAGATACTCATCATGCTTATGGCGTTAAATACCGGTATTTCGCAATATCCCGACCATCTCGCAATATATGATCTGAATGGTGATCTCATCCATAAAAGGATACTCACAAATGAGCATGACAATCTTATGAAACTGCGTGGTGCCGGAGATGTGCCACCCTATGAAGCAATAGATGCCATTGACAGATCTGGCAACATCTTCAGGGTGCATCAGGATTTGACATTTGATCAAAAAGCCAGCCTGGATGCAAAATTCCGCCTTGTTGATCAGAATGTGGATTTTAATCTGGATGGTATTCCGGATTTGATTACTGCTGATGGTCCGGGAAATACCTTAAAAATATATCCGGACGGATATCAAAATCCAGTCGTTTTAAATTTGGTGGGAGATTCTTTTTCCGTGCTCGATGGTTATATATCTGTTTGGTATGATGGCATGGACGATCGTGAAATCTGGGTTTCGCTCCCTGAGAAACTGATCATTTACAAAGTGGAAGAAAATTTCATGTATCCGTTGCGGCATCTGTATTATTTATTTGTTTATTTATTCATCCTGGGGTTTATTTTTGGAATTCAGCGCTTGTATATTATCCGGAAACGAAAAGTGGATGAAATGCGTCAAAGGCTCATCCTGCTGGAACTGAAATCCATAAAAAACCGGATGAGCCCACATTTTATTTTTAATGTGATGAATACCATGTCGAACATGGTTTTAAAGGGTGAGAAAATGCAGGCTTATGAATGTATTACCGGCTTTTCGGGGCTGCTGCGCGAAACCCTTGACAATAGTGAATCGCTTTCCATTTCGTTGAAAACGGAAATGTCGCAGGTGGAGAAATATATCCGGCTGCAATGGATCAGGTTTTCAAGAAAATTCGATTTTGATATCAAGATTCACAATGATGTAAATGTTGAACAGTTGATCCCCAAGTCCACCATTATGACTTTTGTGGAAAACGCTATAAAGCACGGGCTCTTTCATAAATCCACGGGCGGACTACTGAATATTCGTTTATGCATTGAAGAGGGAAATACCATTGTTGAAGTTGAGGATAACGGCATTGGCAGAGAGGCCGCATCCATGATTAAATCGCGCAAACCCGGGATCGGTCTTGTCATTATGGATGAGTATCTTGAGGTATTTAATAAACAAAACACCTCAAAATTAACCTATGCATTTATTGATAAAAAGGATGGTTATGGAAATTCAACTGGAACGCTGGTTCGTATAAAAATTCCAAAGAAATATAACTGCAATCTCAACCTGAATGGTCAGCGTTTTTTCAGCAAAAGCGTGAATTAAGACCACTTTGTACAATCAATCTATCAGGTAAAGATAGGAACGTCAATTTTCCGCACGTGTGGGATCAAAGTAAAAAAGTAATCATCTAATTGCCCGAATCATGCCACATCTGCGGCATTCATTCGTTTAATCAGATAAATTCGATATGAAAAATGAAACCTGATATCAGATTTACTGTTAGAAAATCATCAAGCAATCGCCGAACAATTCTGCCATTGGCATTCCTGCTGAAAGTTTGCAGCAAAGCAAATTTCCTGTGCCTGCGCATAATCAAGGCTAACAACTTAATCCAGAAATTTCTTCATAACTTCATATAATTCAGTGGCTTTGATTGGTTTTGACAGATATTCGTCGCAGCCGGCTTCGAAGCTGTTTTCCCTGTCGCCCGAAAGTGCGAAAGCCGTTTGTATAACAACCGGAAGCGACGGGCTGAATTTTTTAATGTGTTCAGTGGCTTCGTATCCGTTCATCACCGGCATCCTTACGTCCATAAGAATCAAATCTACATCATTGCCTCCCAGCACATAATCCAAAGCCTGTTTGCCGTTATATGCACGCTCAATTTTAACCCTGGTTTTACGCAACATAACTTCAAGCAGCTTATAATTTGAGTCCTCATCTTCAGCAATCAAAACGATCTTATCCGGCCAGTTCAGCTCTTTATTCGTTGCTTTTTTCTCCGATTCATCAGGGCTATATTTGTCCTCAATGGGAGAATACGGAATGAGAAAATGAAAAACCGATCCCCGGCCTACCGATGATTCAAGACGTATATCCCCGTTCATAAGTCGTGCAATATTTCTGGAAATCGCAAGCCCGAGGCCGGTTCCGCCGGTGGTACTCATATAATTATCGCTGGCCTGGGTAAACCTGTTAAAGATAGATTCCATTTTGCCGGAAGAAATGCCCTCTCCACTATCCTTCACATAAAAATCGATATACTCCCGACCGTCATAGGAGGTTAAAGTATAACCAAACTCTACGGTGCCCTCATAGGTATATTTAAAAGCGTTTTCGATAAGATTTCTTAAAACCTGGTTTATACGTATAGGATCCGACTGAAAGAAAATATTCTCATTTTCCTTATACTGTCGGGCTTCAAACCGGATCATCGATTTATCCAGTTTCACCTTTTTCTTTTCAAAAGCGTAGTAGTTATCGTAAAGTATTTTGTTTGCCGAGCATCGCGAATTGGAAATAACCAGTTGCCCGGCTTCAATTTTTGCAATATCGATAATATTGTCGATGGTATTGAGCAGCTTTTTGCTGTTTTCGATGATAAGGCTAAAAAATTCTTCATGCTCCTCTGCCGAATAATCATCGGTGCGCAGCATTTCGGTGAACCCGATGATGGCATTCATTGGCGTGCGGATTTCATGCGACATGTTGGCGAGGAAAGCAGTTTTTAGTTTATCCGATTCCTCAGCAAGCGTTTTTGCTTTCCGAAGTTCCTTATCGATGCGTTTCCGTTCTGAAATTTCTTCTTTCAGGTAGAGGTAATGCGTGGTTTTACCGCGTGAATTTTTTATGGAGGATACGATGGCATACTCCCAGTAAAGTTCACCTGCCTTGTTTTTGTTTTGGTATTCTCCTTCCCAGGATCCATCGTTTAGCAATGCATCCCAGATGTTTTTGTAATGATCGGCATCACTATCGTAAGGCTCGATGATGTTTGGAATTTTCCCCATCATTTCATCAATATCGAATCCTGTGATGTCGGCGGCTTTGTGATTGGCATACACGGTGTGTCCTTCAAGGTCGGTGATTATCACCGCTATCGGGCTTTGTTCAAGTGCTTTGAGTAGTTTTCGGCTTTCATCTTCCGCCTGCTTTTTCATGATAGAAACCACAATCTGTACGGATACGAATTCGAGCAATTCAACATCGGTTTTATTGATAGCAAATTCGTTTTTAAAATCCTGCAAAACAATTATGCCCGAGGCTTTTCCATTCATTTGCAGGGGCACGCCAAGCCAAACTTCCGGGATGTCATGTTCCAGTTTAAGTTTGCCCTGTCGTTCCAGCTTCATGATTTCATTTTTTTGCAGCAATACAGATCGGTTGCGCTTTATAACCAATGCATCCAGCGATTTTGTCATGGGGATGTGCCTGAAAAATTCACGGCCTTCATCAACAAAAGGAACCAAAAACTCCCTTTTTTCCCAGTCGAATAACTGCAGATAAAACTCCCCGGCCATGATCATATCGGCGAGTTGCTGCCTGATAATTTCAATCAGGTCGTTAAGATCGCTTGAATCGTTCATAGCCAGCACAATATCGCGCATCAGGGACATTCTTTTTTTCAGGTTTTTTTCTTCATCAATATCCATGATGATACCCTCAAGGATTTGATTTTCATCTTGCGATTGAACTGCTCTTCCCTGTTCCCATACCCATTTAATGCGTCCTGAAGCCGTTTTTATCCTGTATTCGATCTGAAAGGTCAGGTTTTTCTTTAACGCTTTCTGGATAGTCAGCCACACTTTTTCCCGATCCTGGGGAACGATGATATCCGAATAGGTAATTTCTTTGGTTTTAACAAAAGCCCTGGAAGAGTAACCGGTGAGTTTTTCCACTTTCCGGCTCAGGTATATCATGGTCCAGTCGCTATCGTTTTTGCAGCGGTAAGTAATACCGGGAAGGTTGTTTACCAGGGTGTTGTATTTTTGCTCGCTTTCGGCAAGTTGCATTGCTGCCTGAACCGATCCGCTGAGTGCACCCACTATTTCCGATACTTGGTTGAAACCGTTTTTGGCATGCATAACCAAATCGTAATTTCGCATCAGGTTTGCATCGGGTGAAGAAATTGAGGTGTCAACCAAAAGCACGGAATTCAGATTTTTGAATTGCGCTGAATTGATGAGATCAGAGATTTTCTCCAGTTTTCCGGCCGTACAATGTACAATCAGGTGGTGCCGGATGTTCTCAGCATTGTTTTGCAGGTCATTGAGTTCGGAACCATCAATGAACTTAAACCCCGGAAAATGCCCGCCGGAAATTTTGCGTACTTCATCGGTACTCCGATCACTAAGAAAACATAGTAATATGATCTTCATGCTTTTAAATTAAACAATGCCGGGAACGGTTTCGCTTCCTCTTCTTAATTGTAGTTTATCACCATAAAATTCCTCAGCCAGGGGCCGGGAAAAAGAAATTTCTGCAAGTGAAAACTTTTCAAAAATAAGTAAAAAAAATTCAATTCCCTATTTTTGTAGCATGAACCGACAGATACAAAAAGTTTTGGATGTACTCACATCCCTGAATATTAAGTATGAAATGCACGAGCATCCGCCATTGCCCACCATCGAAAAGGCCATGGAATACTGGGGCGATATCGAGGCTGTGCATTGCAAGAATATTTTTTTCAGAAACCACAAGGGAAACAGGCATTACCTGGTGATACTCAAGCATACGGCAAAGCTTGACATTCATGATCTTGAGCAACGGCTTAAACAGGGGAAGCTTAGCTTTGCCTCGGTAAAACGCCTGCAGCGCTATCTGTGCATCGAGCCGGGATCGGTGTCGCCATTCGGGCTGATCAACGATACGGAAAATCATGTGCATGTTTTCTTTGATAAAAACCTGCTGACGGCCAAAAAAATCAGTTTCCATCCCAATCTCAATACAGCCTCTGTGGTGGTTGATTTCGAGGATTTTATCAAATACATGGACTGGACAGGAAATTCATATGAGTTTCTAAAACTGTATGATTAACCTTTTTTTCTGTCCTGATCAGGATTTGGATCAAAATAGCGCTATCTGCCTTAAAGTGTCTATAATCAGCAGTTTATATTGTTAGCGGGATTTTTTATGATAATGTAAAATTAACATAAAATTAATATTTAGTCAATGCTTTTCGGGCTGCCTCTCAGTAATTTTACGGTTTCTATTAAAACAAAAAAACAGAGATGGAAACAAAGACCCGAGACGCTACATTGATTGAGCTCAACAAGCGCTATCTTAAAATCATCACTTCCTACCTTTCAAGGAATAAT
Source organism: Bacteroidales bacterium (assembly GCA_018400545.1). The sequence continues at coordinate 251 of JAGYLT010000099.1, read as the reverse complement.
TATCAGTTCACAGTATCTCTTGGCAATGCAGGGACAAAAGCACGTGTTGAAATCAAAAACCTGAATCCTGAAGATGCTTTTTATCTTGGTGTGAACGCCCAGGTTCAGCTTGTGGACGGAGAAATTTTAATCTGATTTTTCGCCATTTCCATTCTATCCTGGACTATTCATAAATTTATTTGAATTAAATTACCGCGTACTTTAGTGCGCGGTTTAAAAACTGATAATCAATAACCTAAAATCCTGAAAAT
>JAGYLT010000098.1 GCA_018400545.1 Bacteroidales bacterium | reverse complement strand
CACCGGTAAAATCCGGGAAATCCTGCGGTTTACCGCCATTGGCAATTGAACGTTCCGATAGTGGTGTTATCACACTCCAGGCTGCGGCATCATACACATCAAGGGGCGGATCGATGTTTTGTTTTACCGACTCCACAAAGGCATTCAGCACGAAAAAGTCCATGCCGCCATGGCCAGCGCCAACTGCCTGTTCTTCATATTTTTTCCATAGCGGATGATCGTATTTTTCGAGATAGGGTGCAGAATCTTCCCAGCGATGTGATTTGCTGACGCCCTCGATATAAATCTGGTTTCCGTCTTTCATCCACAAGCCTTTGGTGCCCTGCACCCTGAAACCCAGCGAATAGGGCCTTGGCAAAGTGGTGTCGTGAATAACGATGACGGATTCGCCGTTGGCTGTTGAAATGGTGGTGGTTACGATGTCGCCCATTTTCCATTTGAGGTCGGCATGCGGATGATCTTCACCACCGTTTTCCACGATGTAATTGTGCAACCCCCGGGCTTTGGTGGATGTGGAAGTTAAGGAAACGAAGCGGTTGCCGCGGTTGATGTCGAGATAGTTTGCGACAGGCCCGATGCCGTGCGTGGGATAAACATCGCCGTCCCGTTTCAGATAATGCTCCGTGCGCCATTGCGCTTCTGAATAAGCTTCCGGGCCAAACTTCAGTCCACCGCCGTAAGGTTGCTCTCCATTATTGAACAGCACCTCCCGAAGATCGTGCTGGTATCCGCAGTGGCAATGCACGAGCTCCCCGAATATGCCTTGTTTCACCATATTGTGGATGGCCATGATATCGCGCCGGTAACACACATTTTCGAGGATCATGCATGGCGCGCCGGTCTCCTCATAGGTATTCACCAGGTCCCAGCAGTCTTCAACGGTGTTTGCCGCCGACACTTCCAGCCCGGCATATTTCCCGGCTTTCATGGTGTCCACTGCCATTTTTGGATGCCACAGCCAGGGCGTGGAAATGATCACACCCTGGATGTCGTTTCTGTCCAGTAAATCCCGGTAGGCATAATCATCTCCGGTGTAAACCTCCGGTTTTTTCCAGCCCCGCTTTTCGATCATTTTCAGCGAGCTGTCGATCATATGCTGAGAAATATCGCAGATGGCCGGGATTTCCACATCATCACGCTGCAACAGGTTGTTCAGGTGGTTTTGTCCGCGCAACCCTACCCCAATGAGTGCTATCCTGGTTTTTTCAGGTTTTAGCGGATTGGAGAATGCCACGGATGGCGCAGCCATCACACCCATTCCGGCAATGGCTGACGTTTTGATAAAATCTCGTCGTGTAAAATCTTTGTTCATAGCTGTGTATTGAATTCTTTTCTGATGATTTCCGGTAATCGGTAAAATATGGTTTCGGCAATGAGACGGTTACCATCCGCATTGGGATGAACGCCATCGGGCAGGAAATTTTTAATCGTTTCTTCTTTTTCCATCCATAAGCTAAAGTGATCGATCAGGTAAAGCGATTGCCTCTGGGCTATTTTGTGTATTTTTTGCATGTATTGGCCCAGCAATTCATTCTGATCAAATGCTTCATCTTCCTCAAAGAAAATGGGCATTGTGGTCATGAGAACCGGGATGATGCCTGCTTCTGTCGCCCGGTTAACCATTTTTGTTATTGCATTTTCAAAAGAAGGAACCGTCACCACCGGATCACAATAACCATAGGGAACAAATGCATCGTTTGCTCCATACATGATGAGCACGATATCCGGTTTCTGTTCAGATAAATGATGTTGAAACCGATGTGCTCCAAGGGTAGCGGTTTCTCCAGGGAAACCCGAGTTTAAAAGGTAAACATTCAAACCATCCCGTGTAAGCATCTTTTGTAAGATCGCCGGCCAGGTTTGTGAATGCTCCGCTCCACCGTAAGTTCCTTCGGTAATGGAATCACCAAAGGCCATAATTTTTATTTGGTCAGGTTTGTTCATAGCAGCAAGAAGGATTTATACCTGCTGATGATTGCGGACATCTTCAAAAACGTTGTTCATCACAAGTGCCATTGCACCCATCACAGCCGCTTTTTCGCGCAGGGTTGAAGTAATGATGGACGTATCTTTTTTGATGTTGTAGATGGTGTATTTGTTCAGGGTTTGCTGTATGGGGTCGATGATGAACTGTTCGGCCCTGGCCAGGTTACCACCGAGGATAATGGCCTCCGGATTAAAAATGTGGATTAGTGTTGCGAGTCCTTTACCAAGATATTCACCGATTTCGGCCAGCAGGTCGATGGCCAGTTGATCGCCTTGCCGGGCGGCTTCAACGATGGTACTGCTGTTAATCATGGAGAGATCACCATTAACCTTGTCGGAAATTTTTGACGACATTCCGGCACCGATTTCTTCGATAGCTCTTTTTACCAGCGCAGCACCTGAAGCCACCGTTTCTAAACAACCGCGTTTCCCGCAAATGCAAAGGTCGCCTTCATCTTTCACTTTAATATGTCCAAACTCACCCGCAAACCCTGAATTTCCATGATAAACCATACCGTTCAGGATCATGCCCATCCCTATGCCGGCCCCGATGTTCAGACACAGCACATTGTTTTTGTCGCGCGCGCTGCCAAACTCATATTCTCCCAGCGCCATCACACGGGCGTCATTGTCAACAAAAACGGGTTTTCCAAACCGTTCCTCAAACAATTGCTTCACGGTTTTGGAGGAGTAATTCAGCCACGAATAACTTTTTCCCGTGGCCGGATCGGTTAATCCGGAAATGCCTATGCCAATACCCAGGATTTTCTCATCATGGATGTTCAGTTCTTTCAGCAGGCTCACACAAAATTCATAAATACCATCTACAAAGGCCGGTGTGTTTTCAAGCTGAACATGTAAGACCTTTACATCCTGCTGTATTTCGTTGTGGAGGTTAAAAACGGCTACCTCGCTAAAATTCTGTAGGATGCTGATACCAATCACAAACCGGGCATTGGGATTTAATCCAAATATATAAGGCCGTCTTCCGCCAATAGAGTGGCCCATACCGGCCTCCATCACCACCCCGTCTTCTATTAATTCGTTGAGCAATTTATGGATGGAAGGCGAACTCATGTTGGCGAGTTTGCAAATTTCCGGGTTCGATAAATTTCCTTTCGAATATAAATAACTGATAATGTTTTTTTTCTGGAAATACTTTTTTTTCCCAAGGTTCGAAAGTTTTTCGAGATTTCCGTTCTGGATAAATACAGGATCATAGAATGTATTGGGGGCCACTTCCTGATTTTGCATAGCTAAAGAGATCATTCATTCATAAATTTCTCGCTAAAATAAGGATTCTTCTTAAATGTTTTTACAAAGTTTCGCCAATTTTTAAATGGCATGGTGTAGTTATCAGATATTCAAACCCTTAGAATTTAATATTTTAATTTTATGGCTAAGTCTTTTTTATAATATCGAATCCGCCGTTCCGCTCATAACATTACTTTTGCACCCCAAAAACAGATTACATGATCCAATTTGACAGATTTACGCTTTCCAATGGTTTGCGGGTGATCGTTCACCGTGATAAATCCACGCCTATTGTGGCCGTCAACATTTTGTACGATGTAGGTGCCCGTGACGAACATCCCGGTAAAACCGGATTTGCCCACCTTTTTGAGCACCTGATGTTTGGCGGCTCGGTAAATATCCCGAAATACGATGAACCGCTTGAGAAAGTGGGTGGTGAGAATAATGCCTTCACATCCAACGATGTAACCAACTATTACCTCACCGTACCGAGGCAAAACCTGGAAACAGCATTCTGGCTCGAATCCGACCGGATGTTTCAGCTTGCATTTTCTGAGAAATCCCTGGATGTGCAGCGCAATGTAGTTTCCGAAGAATTCAGGCAAACCCATCTGAATCAGCCATACGGCGATGTGTGGATGCTGCTCAGGCCGGTGGCTTACCAAAAGCACCCTTACCAGTGGTCAACCATAGGAAAAGAGATCAGCCACATCACCGGGGCTAACATGGAAGATGTAAGGGCATTTTATAACAAACATTACAATCCCAACAATGCCGTGCTGGTTGTTTCCGGAAATGTGGAGACCGAAGTGGTCAGGCGCCTTTCCGAAAAATGGTTTGCCCCCATCGAAAATACAGGGGAATATGCGCGAAACCTTCCCCGGGAACCCCGGCAGCAGGAGGCCCGAAGGCTGGAGGCGGAAAGGGACGTTCCTGCCGATGCCATCTACAAAGCCTGGCACATGTGTTCGCGTAACGATCCCGAATATCATACCACCGACCTGATTTCGGATGTGCTCGGAAACGGCAATTCTTCGCGGTTTTACCAGAAGCTGTTGAAAGAGGAAAAATTGTTCACCGAGCTTGACGCCTACATCATGGGCAGTTTCGATCCCGGATTGTTTGTGGTTTCGGGAAAGCCGGCAAAGGATGTTTCCATTGGGCAGGCTGAGGAAGCCATCGAAAAACAAATCGACGAAATCTCAAAAAACCCACCTGCTAAAGATGAGCTTCAAAAAGTGAAAAACAAGATTGAGTCCACACTGGTATTTTCAAGAATGAATGTGCTGGATAAAGCGATGAACCTTGCCTTTGCCGAAGTGCTTGGCGATGCTGACCTGGTAAACCGCGAAGCTGAAAAATACCAGGCTGTTACAACGGATAAATTTGTGGAAACGGCCAGGGAATTATTCCGGCCGCAAAACTGTTCCACACTGATTTACAAATCGAAAAACGGGGAAAAATGATGCAGGAATTTAGAAAAACACAACCGGCCACACATGATATCGATTCCATGAAATGGATCGAACCGGAACGGTTTATCCTGGATAACGGTATTCCTGTTTACGCGATACAGGCCGGGAGCGAAGATATTCTCAAACTCGACCTGGTTTTCAATGCAGGATCCTTTTATCAAACGCAGCCGCTCCTGGCTAGCCTCACCAACAAGTGTTTGCAGGAAGGAACCAAAAGCTATTCATCGAAGGAAATTGCCGAAAAGGTTGATTTTTACGGGGCACATCTGCGTATATGCCGTGAGCAAGGACGACTCAAGGCTGTCGCTGTATTGTCTCGGCAGACATTTTTGAAGAGCTTGTACCCGTAGTGAAAGAGGTTGCTTTACAGCCTGTGTTTCCTGAAAATGAAGTGAGCACCATCATCGCGAAATCCAGGCACGAATACCTGGTGAATATGGAAAAAGTAAAATATGTGGCCAGGCTGAAATTTCCGGGTTACATTTTTGGGGATCAACATCCCTATTCTTCACCGCTTGTTGAGGATGATTATAACAGGCTGGATGCCCCGGCAATGAGAGGTTTCCATCAGAAGTTTTATACCGAGAGCCCTTTTTACATCCTGGTTTCGGGGAAGGTGCCTGCAAATATGCAGCAGTTGCTTAACGCAAATTTTGGACAGCATGTCATCCGGGAAAATCCTGACAACGCAAAAGTGCGGGTGCCTGTCACTGTTCCGGATAAATTTCAGATGATCCAAAAGAAAAACTCCCTGCAATCGGCACTTCGGATCGGGAAGGTGTTGTTCAACAAAACACACCCTGATTTCATAAAAATGAAGGTCGTAAATACCATCCTCGGGGGATATTTTGGCTCCAGGCTCATGACCAATATTCGTGAAGACAAAGGCTACACTTACGGCATTGGTTCGGTGGTAACCTCGCTGAAGCATAGCGGCATCTTTACAATTTCATCGGAGGTGGGCACGGATGTGCGTGAAAAAGCTGTGGATGAAATTTTTGGTGAAATTAAAAAATTGGGTCAGGAAGATGTTCCGGAAGCCGAACTGAATCTGGTGAAGAATTACATGCTGGGAAACTTTTTGCGTAGTGCAGATGGCCCGTTTGCATTATCCGAAATGGTGAAGTCGGTGGTGGATTATGGCTTTCCCATGAGCTATTTCGATCGCTACCTCGAAACGGTAAAAACCATCACTGCAAAAGAAATCAGGGAATTAGCCGTTAAATACCTTGACCCGCATACGTTGGTTACTTTGGTGGTGGGGAAATGAATGATACAATTGAAACATGATCGTATTCAGGAAGCATACAGGTTTTTTGTTTTTTTCAACGATAATAGCAATTGCGTTTTTACCCATTCAGAAAACGTTTGCTCAGGTTCCTGAAAATCCCGAAATCGATTCTGTTAGCATCGTGGATGAAAGTCCGATCATATCTTGGTTTCCCAATGAAATCAATACTACGGGTTACAGTGTTTATCGCGGCAGGTATGAAACCGCCGGAGGAAATACATTTCTAATCTTCGACTCGCTTACCAGTTTGCCAGGTGTGCAACAAACTTCATTTATCGACGCACAGGTATCCGGATGTTTTGAGCAGCGATTGTACAAGATCAGGGCATACAACGATATGCAGGCATCCAACTGGCTGGTGGCCGACACCATGAACACCATCCTGATCACAGCCATTGACTTCGACCTATGCTCAAATACGGTATTCCTGGAGTGGACAAAGTACCGGAATATGCGTGACGGTTTGGGAGGTTACCGCATACTGGCCTCAGTGGATGGTGGAGATTACGAAATTGTGGGAACAACAGATGCATCGCAAAATAATTTCATACACGATAATTTACTTCCTGAAGTACAATATTCCTACAAGATCAGGGCGTTCAGCGAGGACGAATCCCGTACTTCTACTTCCTGTGAAAAATCAGTTGAAACAGAAACCTATGACAGGCCGCTTTTTTCCGAGATTGATGTAGCAACGGTAGAGAATTTTGAACATGTGAAAATTACCTGGGACACCGATGATGCGCCGGTGTCGAGATTCAGGATTATGCGATCCGAAAATGGCTCCACCTATTCGATGATCGGGGATGTAGTGGATACCATCAATCATGATCCGGACGGTTTTTTTACGGATACTTCTGCAAAATTCAATGAACAAAGCTATTATTATCGGATTGACGTTTTCGACTTTTGCGACAAACAGGAGCTAAGTTCTGAAAATATTACACGTACAATCCATCTTTCTGCCCAAAAGGGGTCTGGCTTATCCATCGATCTTGATTGGAATGCTTACGAGGGCTGGGATGAAATTTCGGAATATGAAATTTATCGCGAAGTGGACGGCACTTTAAATCCTTCAGGCCCGCTGGAAACCCTTTCGGATCAGGAAACAGATTTTAACGATGATATTTCGGAGCTGACCGCCGGTGAAGGCAAACTGGCCTATTACGTAAAAGCCATCGAAGGCGGTGGCGGAAACCGGGAAAGCTTCTCCAATAAAGTAACCATTGAACTGGAAACCAGTATTCGCATTCCCAACGCTATACTGCCGGAAAGCAGTTCGCCCGACGAACGAGAATTTAAGCCGGTGCTTGATTTTATTGAGGAGGGTTTTTACGAGATGGTGATTTTCAACAAATGGGGCCAGCAGCTATTTGTGAGCAACAATCAGGATGATGGCTGGACCGGACGGTATAATGGTGAAATCGTGCCGGCCGGCACCTATGTTTATGTGATTAAATTCAGGAATGCCCGGGGTGAGCTTGTTGAAAAACAAGGTACGGTTACCGTTATAAGATAATGTATGCCTGCAAAATAGCGTATAGACCCAGGACTCTTTATTCATACTATAAAAATCAAGTAGTTTTGAAAACACTATCGTGGGTCCGGGTTTTTTCCGGAAGTTAGGTTACCCTATAGTTAAAAGTTTAATCCTATGCTTCCTTTGCGTCATTGCGTCTCTGCGGTTTCACTATCTCAGGGACAGAAAAAATTGTTTTTCAAGCATACCTCCATTTCTATTAACCGCAAAGGCGGAGAGGCGCAAAGATATTTACCTCATCTC
>JAGYLT010000097.1 GCA_018400545.1 Bacteroidales bacterium | reverse complement strand
TTAAAAGGCCGGAGCGATCCGGTCTTTTTTCAGCGTTCAATTTCTTAAAAAGAAAGTTTGGATTTAACCCGTAGCGCTGAAAATTGTATTTTAAGAGCAACCCCACCAGCAAAAGAAAGTTCTTGGTTTAGGTTTCATGCTATCCTGATGTCCATTTGTTTAGACTACTTTTAAACTGTCTCAAACCCCTTTGACAAACAATGTACCAAACAGAAGATCAGCACTTTATATTAATAAATTGGTAGCGCATTGCCAAATAAGTGCATAACATGCATAATATCAATGAAATGTGATTTCTCCCCCACATCATATTACCATATTACAGGCGTGATAAAATACAATACAGGTGTTTAAAATGAGTAACTTAGTGTATGCAAAAGCCCGTAAACATTGGCGTTAAAACTGGTTAAAATCCCGTAGCATTACAAAAGCTTACAGCAAATGCCGGCGGTGATGGCTTCAAAATATTTATGCACAAGCCCCGTTTTCATCTTTCATTTTGATATGTTTGCATCAAATTAATGTACTGCATACATGGTAGAACATTATGACATAGGTTTCCACCTTCCGATGCACCAATCAGCTAATGGAGAGCATATTAAAAATGAAACATCGGAGGTCGTTGCGTTGGTAACACCATACAAAGTGGCAGCTCTGATCCACCGCCATCATCTGCCGACCTTGAAATGGCCTGAAAAGGATGCACATGGTGAAACACCGTCGGATAAGGGACTGACGAGGGAAGGCGCAGGACGGCAATCAATTAACCGCTCCAATCACAATCGGTTAATGCAATACTTTGAAGTTTTTTGATTTTTTTGAAACCTACTGTAATTCATTACTTTTTCATCAAAATCAAAATAAATATTTCAAGGGATTAAGGGCGGGTGTACCGATGCCACAAATGGTACAGAAATCATTAGCAAATGCACAATTAATTTGGACATCATCAACAACAGGATTAACCAATATCAAAGGAGTGACGTATGGAAAAAGCAGAAGAAAAAAAATTTGATCAGTGTGTAGATGCCGCCAAAGATTTGGCCGACTTATTCCTAATCAGAACCACCCAGCGTGCTGAGAAACTGTTTACTGACAAATCCCAAAGACAGGCTTATGTGCTTGGGGCAATGGAGCTTTACCAGCGGGTGATCATGGCTGACTTTCTTTTCGTTGTAAACCAATGCACCAAGGAGAGCATTAATAGCATAAAAGAACGAATGATGTGCCGATGAAATTGAGTTCCATCAAAAACCAACCACGCATATTCATTTCGTTGTGTAATTATATGATCTGTAAATCAACAAGTTAAATATGTTAAACTGCTTGACTTCGGACTTTTCAAAAGTTAGATTTGTATCATGGAATTGAACAGAATTATTGATCATTCAAATTTTTAAAACCATGAACGCAACTGACAAAAAGCAGAAATTAGAAATCGCTGAAGACCTCAGAACAACAGCATCCCTTTACGGGAAGCAAAAACTTACACCTGAAGCGGTTAAATCAGAGATCCTTTCCGTAATCAGCAAACGTGAGCTCACGGAAGAAAATGCAATGTTTTTCAATCTCATTTTAGAAGATATCGGACAATGGTTTGGGATACCAGACCAATCCAGTGCCTCACTTTGGAATGCATTGATTGACGTAGATGTAGAATATTAAAAGCAGGGAGCCACGGCTTCCTGCTTTTGTTTTGGCTCGAAGGGAAATAACATTGCATAGCATCGCTACTTCAGCCTGACCATAGGAAAGCCCCACAAAAAACATTCATCACAACGACAGCAGAGATATTATGGAAACAAAGGCAAAGCCTGGCAGCTACGTACGCACAAAAACTTTGGGCTATACCGGCATCGTATTTAAGAAACATCATAGCTATTACGCTACAGGCCATAGTAACCAATGGTTTGCCTGCCAGCAGCCACCGGTTGCAGATCAGCTTCGGGAGACGCCCTGGTACTCAGTGCTGCTGTGTGATAGCGGGTCGGTGCTGGTTCCGGAAGCAGACCTCATCGTCCTGGACGATCCGGTTGCAATCACGAATCCGTGGTTTGACTTCTATTTTTTAATCCGATAAATAATATTGAAATGACAAAAGCAGATGTAAGGAAAGCATTTGAGCAATTACCAAAAGGTGGGCAGCAGCTATTGAAAACGGCTACAGAGATCATCAATGCCCTGAAAAGAAATGGTGTTTCCGCTGAACAGGCCGAAGGAGCTGTGCTCGAGGTACTCACTGAGATGAAAGCGGAAATCCATAAGGGACACTATCAGTGGGTTACCCTTCAACTGAAAACCATTTTTGCGGAAGCACTCAGCAGAACTGCAAAGCATTGACCTGTTGATATATTATATGTATCTAATAGACAATAAGTTAAATAAGTTAAACTGCTTGACTTCGGACTTCAAATTTGTTAGTTTTACAATCTAATAACAAACATAAACACTTAATAAGAAAGGAGTTAGAAGATGACAACAAGCGTTCAAATCCCAAACAGCAAAACAAATGAGTTCCTGGAGGCCGCCATGAATTGTTTCCCGGAAATGTGCCCGCAGGTGTCCGATGAAGGAGACTTCTGGACAACAATAGATTTTAAAACAGAAAACGAAACCGATGCAGAAAGTGTCAACGATTTGTTGGATGGCTTTTTGGCGCAGGAGGTTCGCTAAAGGATGGAGGTTAACGCGATGGAATACAGCATTCAAATAACCCAAAAAGGACTCTGGCAAACAATCGGCATGATCGCCCAAACCGGCATTAAAGCAAAATACCGCGAACCAAACACCTTCATTTTTGAAAACCATGATGAAGCATACGCAATTTATCAGGCACTTTTAATGTGCCGAATTCATATTCATAACACCATAAACATAAGGAGGAGTAACAATGAACAAACAAGTTAAAAAGAGCGAATTGGTTGAACTGGCGCAGATAGCCCTCAACAAATCAATCGATCTGCTGGAGGTTGCCTGCCGGGATGATAGCAACGCAAGGGCATACATCATTGATCACCTGCGCATCATGGCCTCGGCTGATCATGGCTTTATGTCAAGAGACCTCAACCTTGACGACCTGATTGAGCGCTATGAAGATGATACCGTGGAAATGGACGGTGATGATCTGGAATACTATCAGCAAACACTTTATATGTAGGAGGAATCATGGTAAACACTGAAACATTCGAGATTTGGAAATACAAGCCATGCGACCGGCAGGGATATGTCACCTTTGACAGGATGGCTACACACAAAGAGCTGCTTGAAGCTTTGGAGGATTACCTCCACCTGGTACCGTGGGATGAGGGCAATGCGCTGGACCGTTTTGATTACATCACCATCTATCCGAACAAACCGGAAGAAGAGCTGCCACTGTTGGCAAACATTTACGCCGATGTGGTGGAAGGCAACAGTGAGGGATACTATTTTCATATCTCCGGCGCCGACCGGAAGGGGAAACACCATGTAGCCATTACCCTGAAGTTCTTTGGCCCGATGGAACACGCATTGAAAATGCTGACAATCCTGCAGCGATTCGTTTTCCAAACAGCGTAAGGGATTTTTTTTGTCTTAATGGTCTAATAGATTAAGTTAAATAAGTTAAATTGATTGACATAGTACATAAAATTAGTTAGATTTACAATCACAAATCAAACACAAACATAACCAAAACACGAAGCACCGATGGATACAACAAACGTAATTTTACAGAGAGGGGCAAGCATAGACACCCTCAGACTGCCAGAGAGCGAGGAAATGCTCAGAGCAGTCAACATGATCAGAGGCGCTGTAGGTTCACCCCGGATGCCTAAGTACATCACCAGCCTGACAGATGCAGGACTGTTCAGAAAGTTTGTCCGGTTGATGGGCAAACCAAATGGACACACCAAAACAGCTTACCTGAAGCTTGCGCGACGCGAGCAGGAAGATGTGCTTTACCGGTTAATCAGAAAGCAAAGGAGGGCATCATGAGCAGGAGAGAAAAGGAAACCAAAACCGTGCTTGGTTTACTCAGGCAGAGTGGTGTTGCAGAAGCCTACCTGAGCTACCGGACGTTGGGCAATGGGCGAAAAAAGTCAATTACCAATTCAAGGGACAGCTATGAGACGCTGATGCCTTTCTTTGCCAGCATCATTGATCACCACGAAGAGATGTACCTGATGCTGCTCAATCGCAGAAATGCCATCAACGGTGTGGTGAAAATATCACAAGGTGGGGTAGCAGGCACCGTATGTGACATCAAGATTGTTGCACAGGCTGTGGTGCTCAGCCACAGTTGCTGTTGTATCCTGGCCCATAACCACCCATCAGGCAATCCAAAGCCAAGCAATGAAGACAGAAAGCTCACTGAACGGATGCATGCCGCATTGAAACTGCTGGATGTGAAATTGCTTGACCATATCATTTTGACCGAAGAACGCTACTATTCATTTGCCGATGAAGGCATAATTTAAACAAGGAGGTATTTATGTATACACTTAAAGATGCAGTGATCAGCTTTGGTCACATTCTAAACGACAAGGAAACTGTAACTTTCCCGGAGTTCGCAGAACGCATTGCCGGAATTTACAACCTGGAGAACAAGCAAACAAACTTCGTTTACCGGTACCTGAAAAAACTCAGCGGCAGTGTAACCCGCTGCGGAGATCAGTTTGCCATGAACTGGATGGATGAACAGTTGCAGCAGGTTTATCACCAAACAGCCAAAGAGCGTCCGGTTGAATTCCAGCGCAACACGCAAGTCCATCCCATGATCAGAGGTCTGATCAATAAGATTGGAGGTTGCAATGGATGATATCAGAAGGACAAAAGTGGGTAAACGATTGCTCCGGGAAGGTTTCATGCCGGTTCGGTACCGCTGTTTCGGTCGTGTAAAAGCGATTGGCCTTTCAAAGCTCATTGATGCTGACGGAAACATTCAGCTAATCAGCATCGAGCCTGTGCGGACCGGAAAGTTGCTGGAATACAAAATTTGGGTACAGGAGAAAGGCGCAAAGATTTATTACGTGCGCGGCCACCAGATCATAAAAACGCTGAACATGGTCTTTGCCTCGCAAGGTATTCCCGGGATTGATCCCGAGCCAAAAAAGGCGGGGTTTACCATCGTGGCCAAAGGAGCCATCGAAAAGCAAGGAAGATGGTACAAGCTGGTATCTTCAGCCGAGATCTCCACGATGCATGGCGAGGCCAACAGTGAAGCCTACCAGCATGCAGGTTACGAAACCATTGTTGAAAAAGTTACCGGTGGTTACGGTGTCTATATCGAATGGAAATCCAAAAATGCGCAATCATGACAACTACAAATGACAACAGGGAAGCTCACGGTCGGTCACTTCGCAATAACAATGCAGGCCGGTCGCAGCAAAAGAAAAAGCACTCTAAAGTCGCTGGATTGTCTGAAGTGGTTGAACGTTGCCGGTTTTGCGGTGGAACCAATGTGCTGGTGCTCAGATGGGTCAACCCCAATACCGGAGAAGTGAGCCACAAAGCATCAGGAACAGAAATGCTGCATCCATATTGCAACGATTGCGAGGATACCACAAACCTAAAAAGCGATTGACAATGGGCTATTCAAAAGCAATTCATGGAATTGAGAAAGAAACGCTGATCGGTCAGTTAACCACCGCTGACACCGAAAACCATTTCGACAGGAGACCAACGATGGTGGACAGGTACAACAAGCTGTTTAGTGAACTGAAAAGCACGGGCGATAAAAGAGCATTGGCGCAGCTGCTGCATTTGCGAAAGCAGATTGAATACAACAGGGTAACCCACCGCATCAAAGCATTGCTGATGATATCCTCTGACGACAAAGTTGATGCTGAAATCCAGAAGATGATCCGGCGCTGTCATAAAATCAGATACAATGCACCTGAGGTTTTTCTCAACGATCTTATCAAAGCAGCCATAAAAGAAGCCTTGCCAAAACATACAGGTGACCAGGTGTTGACCTTGCGGAAGCGCAAAGGAAAAAGGCATGAGTTTATTGCAACGTTGATCAATGACTACCTGCCAGGTCGCATGTCTGCAAATATCAGGTATGATCTGGATGCTGCCGGTGAAAGCCTTACTGTTTTCCTGGATAGCCTTGCCCAACAGCAGATACCCGTCAAGGTGCTGGCATTGTGATTTTTTTTGCAGCAATAGTCCAATGAGTTAAGTTAAATATGTTAAACTGCTTGACTTAGTACATATAATAAGTTAGTTTTATACCATAAATAATTAACAAACAGCAAGTTGATAACAAACAAAAAGGAGACAATGATGGAAGTAAAAATTACAGTTCAATCGAAAAAGGAGCCCGACAGCCGGGTCACCGAGCAACCCGGTCTGATCACCATCGGGTTTTCACCGGAGAGGACAAAAATTTATCAACAGCACGGCGATGAGGCATTGCTCAGATCATGGTGCGAACAAATCGTCGAGCGCAACTTTCCGAAGGAGAAGTTCGAAATTCTGAAAATCGAAACATGCAACCAGGAACATCACAAGGAGGTACAGCAATGATCACACTGGAAATCGAAGCACTAAAGCGAAAGCAGTTCAAGACATGGTTTTATCTGAAAAACATCCGCACCGGTGCGTACCGTGCACGTGTAGCCGCTGAGCTGGCCGGACAGGCCATGATACGCTTCAGGCAATCAATGGAATTAACCGATGAAGATATCATCACGGTAAAACAGAACCGTGATGATGACGGACGTCCATTGTGTTCTTTCTGCAATGAGCCCGACCCGGAAGATGATTTCTTCAAAATACATTTCTGTGGTTTTCTTGGCGACATGTGCCAGAGCTGCAAAGAGCAACTGATGATAGAAGGCTGCATGGTTTATCAAAAGAAAGGTATCTGGTATGCCGCTGATCAGCCAAAGGAGTTTGTCAGAATCGAGCAGTTCCGAAAACCACTTCCGGAACCGAAAGAACAGGCGCGTGTTGCGATAAAGCTTTCAGGCAGGCGGCGTAAGCAAACGAGAAAACCTACAATCCAACAACAGAAAAAAAAAGCCCGGTAGTCAGCCGGGCAAAAAAAAACACGAAGGTAAACTGCAACATGGGTTGCTGCAGCACTCCTACAAAATTAATGAATAAAGCGTGTGCACAACCGGTGTTGAATAAAAATTAAAACGTTATGGCAAATTTCATTTATGATAAGGTAGCCCAAAAAATCATCAGCGGCTTGAAAGAAAGAAAATCTTTTGGCAGCTTTTTTCACCCCAGCACGGCCATGTCGGTTTATGGTTACCCCTACTCCGGCATCAATGAGATGCTGTTGACCTATGCCCGCATGGAGCATGGCTACAAATACAATACATGGGGAACTATCAAAGCCATCAGGTCGAAAGGAGGTTGGATTGATGACCTGACCCAAAAGGAGCTGGTGGTGTATTTCAAAATGTCCATCATCAAGGATGAGTTCGGGGAGGAGGCCAGGAGAATTCCATTCATCCGGTATTACTTTGTTTACAACCTTGATCAGGTCCGGTTTGAGACAGCTGAGGGCAAGGCATGGGCAGAGCAGATCGGATATGTGGAGAAGGAGTTTGAGCGGCATCAGGATGCGGAACAGATAAAGGACAGCTATCTCGACAATGGCGGACCTGAGTTTGTTGAGCAGTCCTGCCCGTTCAGCTACTATAGCCCGTCGAAAGATACGGTGGTGGTTCAACCACACGAAACCTTCATTTCGCCCGAGCGCTATTACAGCACCGTTTTTCATGAGCTGGCCCACTCGACCGGACACAAAAAGCGGCTGAACCGTTTTGAACTCACACAAAGTTTGGGTGAACACGCATACAGTAAAGAAGAGTTGGTGGCGGAGTTTGCTGCCGCCTACCTCAACACGATTTCCGGCTTTGAGGACACCAGGCAATCCGAGGGATATATTGGTGGCTGGGCAAGTGTGCTTCAGGACA
>JAGYLT010000096.1 GCA_018400545.1 Bacteroidales bacterium | reverse complement strand
TCCTTTACTTGTACCGATAACTATCGGTATTGGAGCGTCAAAAAAAAATTGATCTTAATAAAACAAATTCCAGTGTCTCGGTTTTTAGTGAATTGCGATTTGTGTATAAGGCAAGTTAAAAAACGATAGCCTATTTCTTTTTCCTGAGAAATAGGCCTGCCACAGCCCCAAGCACTTTAAAAATGCCTTTGATGGTGATGTTTTTGAAAATGTAACCAACAATGCCCAGCACGGTGATGACGGCAATTTGCTCCAACCAGTATTCCGGATTGAATATCCATGTGAGCAAAGCGGTTAAAAATGCAGTTGCCATCCCGATATGGCCTGCCATCACATTGATGGAAGCCAGGTCCTGGTTTATTTTCCGGGAGTGTTCCTCCATTACCTCAGGTGAAATATCCATTGGTTCATCGTCTTCATCAACGGGATGCCAAAATAAAATGTCCCCATCGATATAAAACCGGGTGACCAGTTTTTCATCGCCTTCAATATCAGGGGTTTGCCAACTGAACTGGCCGGTTGAAACCAGTTCCCTTAAAAAGGGCAAATACCTGAACCGGGTTATGTTAACGTTTGATGCCAACTATTATGCTTTTAACGACGTTGATGAGACTTTGCCAGTATTTTATCGACATGTTGGTATGTTCCTCATGAAGGTCGAGCACCACCTGCCTTGGTTTGTTTGCGAAGTTCTCTTCAATCCGGGTGAGCACATCACCATCAATGCCAAAGCGGGTTTGCATTACTATGCGCTCGATGCCCAGGTCGAAAAGCCGCTTGATCCTGACCCTGTCGCGGGAATCCATTTCAAGCTGAAAACTGGCAAACTCACCCATGTGAACAGTATAAACCGTAGCATCCGGCGAAATACCGTTCCGCTTTTTGAAGCTGATCTCATTTTGCCGTGATCTCAAATAATTACAAAATGATTTCATGCGCAGAAAAATAATGTAGTCACCCTCCTCGAGCCTGATATCATTGTCATCCATGAATTTGTTCAGGTTGTCGAGCGCTGTGTAAAGCTGCGCGTAGGAGGTGATGTCGTCCTCTTTGATGTCAAATTCAACTTCGTTGCGTCTCACCATCACACAAAGCTTTTCTTTGTAATTCGTAAGCAGTACATACAGCACCTCTTCTATGTGCTCGGGCTGCGGTGCAGAGGTCATCCCTTTTTTGATGATGGTGTTGATCTCAAGGTTTGTGAGGTCATCCAGCAATTTGCTGATGACGAATTTATTTTTGCTGTTCATTGCTAAAACATTTCCTTGAGGGTGTTAACCAGCGTTCCGAGCGCCATGATATTTCCTTCGATGATTTCGTTGCCTTTGGCTTCGCGAGATTGGTGGAACTGCACCAGCTCCGGGTATTTTTCGTAGAATTTTTCGGTTATCTGGGTGGTGATGTCACCGTCGATCAGATCGATTTTGCTGATCATGCCCTGGATTTCCTGATCCGGAACGAAATCGATTTTATTGGTGTCGTCAATTTCGAGTTTGCCCATGAGGGTCTGGATTTTCAGTTGGGTTACATCCTGAATTCCGTTTTCAATTTTCTGAAGAATTTCGTCTAATTTGCTCATATTAAAAAGTTTTTAATGTTTTGATTTGCGTTTGTTTTGGCTCAGGCGGCATTGGCCAGATCCTGATAAGCCGATGAAATATTTTTATAAACTTTGATAATGTTGAAAAGCAGCAGCGGCCAGGTAATAATGGCCACCATACTGATAATAAGTTTGAGAATGCCGGCTACGATGGTCAGTGTAAATTCCATGGAGTTGATGTTATATCCCACCTTTTGGAGATGTTGTTCCAAAACGGCACTGATTTGCGTTGTGGAAATGCTAACCGAATCACCATCGATGCTGAATTTCGAGAAAATCAATTCGCCACCGGCAGCACTTTCAATGCCCTTTTTCCCAAAAATAAACCGGATTCCATCCACAAATGCACGGATACCGAATTGCAGTTTTTCGAAAAAATTCCTGAACAGGCCTTTCAGAAATCCCCAGGCTTTTTCCACTTTATCCTTTATCCAGTTGAAGATTTTCCGGGCAAACCGGAAGGCTTTCTTGATAAATCGTTTTATTCCGAAATAAATCCGCTGCAGCAGACCTTTCCGCTCTTTGGGCTCACGCTTCGCGTCATCGTAAATATCAGCCTTTAGTTTATCCAGGTTTTTGGCAAAATCCTGCCGGCCCGATTCATCCGTTTCGGCAATCTGCTTGCTGATGCTTTCGAGCACTGCTTCCTCGCTTGCCGGGTTTTCGTCTTCAACCATGTATTCCTGTAGGAAAAACAGGCTGTTGAAGATAAAAAATCCCTTGTGCGCATAAGTGATGGCCCGGTGCGTTTTTATCTGCCTTCCGTCCGATTCATTATAAAAATTGATGGTTTGCAGAAAACTGGCAAGGGTTACTTCTCCCATGTCGCTATCAAGCAAACCGCTGTAAAAACCATCCTGCCACTGGTGGATTTGAAGCAACCGCATCACAAATCGCTTAAACGGATCTTTGGCTTCATGCTGCAAAAACCGGAAATCCACTTTCTCAGGTCTGTTTTTCAGGACATTCCGCGCCATATGCCTCACAAATTCAGTACGTTCACCAAAATCATCAATCATCTGGCGCTTAAATGCCTGGCGGCGGTCGAGTTGCTTTTTGGTTTCGCGCTTAACTTTTGGTGATTTAAATACCAGGATGAATTTTTCAGGCGGATGTTTTTCGAGGAGGTGCCTTGTAAATTGCTCCATATCGGCCAGATGATTTAAGGCTTCCATTGGAGAAGATTTTGCAAATTCTGCAATTTCATCCAGTTTCCCCAAGGAAAGGTTCGACCATGGCGCCGAAACGTCCATCGGCCACATCCCGAAGAGGTCGAAGCGGTAGTGAATCATCCTTGTGGCCAGATTTTTTTCGCCCCGCTGCGGAAGTACGTTCAGCAGGATGCCCTCGTCGATATCAGTGATTTTTCTTAGCACGGTTTGCATCAGATAATCTTTTCCCTGCAACATCAACAGTCGGATTTCCTGATCGGTAAACAGCCCGGAAGTTTCCAGTTCATCTAAAAATTGTTCCTGAGCTGTGGATATATCCCGGCGGGTAAGGGCATTGGCCTTTTGCAGCGAAATATACCCCAGTTCGATCAGATGCTGGGTTTCCTGGTTTTTTGTCGCAGGAAGGTTTTCCAGCTCTTTTTCCAGGTTTGAGATGATATATGCCGGGAGTCCGTTCATCAGATTTTGATGAGATCTTTAACCATGGTGATGACTGCCTGGCGGGATGCTTTGGAGGATTCGATCATTTCCTTGTGAAGTTTCAGCAATTCGTTGTCGTCCTGCGAAAGATCGCTTTTTACGATGGTGGTCACATCCGAATCGATTTTCACATTGGTATAGGCCACCAGTTTCAGGTCGGTGTTGTTTTCCAGGGTCATTTGTTTGAGCACATTGCTGATGCGTGCTTTGTCCACGTCATTTTTCACCACTTGTTTTGCCTTATAGGAAAAGTCGCCCGTAAAGGTTGAAACTTCCAGTGAGGCAGCATCTGCAATTACGTCGCCGATGTTGGAGAGCAATCGCTGAAAACCTGTTTTGAGCTTTTGTTGCCCTAATTTTTCGTTTCCGTTTGCCATAATTAGTTCATTTTAAATGGATTGATATTGATAATTGTTTGAAATCGATGTATTACCGTTGAAATATATTTTCGATAATTGTTTTGGTATTTTTACCATATACGCCGTCTGCCTGTTTGCCTTCCTCTTTTTGGAGGAGTTTAAGCTGCTCGGCGGTTCTGGGGCCAAACACACCATCCACGGCGCCACAGAAATACCCAAGCTCATTAAGTAGCTGTTGTAGTTTTTTCACTTCCTCGCCTTTGCTTCCGATTTTTAGCACCGGGTCGGCCTTCGGAAGCGGAATATTACCCTCATTGGTTAGCCTTCTGAACCCAAGCACTTTCGATGCATCGTAACCCTGGATGGATACGCTGTCTTTCTGGTTTCCGCCAAGCGTAAAAACCTGTTGCATGTCTTTGGAATATCCAATAAAAACACCCACATGGCCCTTCCATGATCGGGGCTTGTCGCGCCAGAAGATGACGATATCGCCGGGCACAGGATTATCTGTTGGCATACCTACTGTTAACCAACTTCTGGCATTGGCTTTATGGGTTCGCTGTAACCCGGCCTTCATGCAGCACCAGTTTATAAATATGCTGCACCAGGGTGTTTCATCATCGGTGATGTTTTTAAAACCGGCTTCCTGTGCGTAATCAACGATACGGGCAGTGTCTTTATCTCCTTTGGTTTCTTTTACACCAATTTCTGCTGTGGCAATTTGTACAAGGTTTTTCATGATGATATGTTTAGGTTAAAAATCAGTTTTGTGATGATCTTATGATGAATCCCGGGTTTATTTAGAAAGGATAAAATTAAGCGAAATTTATTTCATGGGCTTTTTCAATTTGCAAAATAATGTTAATCATCCATTTACCAGATGATTCCTGCTTGTTCAGCCACCATGATACATGCTGTTGTAATGGCCAAAAACATCGCCATCAGCAATGGGATAAGTAACTGATTAAATAGCGGGAATAGCATTGTAGTAAAATTAGTTTTTAGGATTTTTAAGCAGTTGTGATTCAATTTTTTAACCCCACGCCTGAAGGACGTGGCAATGGATCACGATTTTTTTGAATAATTGGCTAGACCTTTCTCCTCAAAAAAAATTAATTTTGATACCTGACTAACAAACTAAAGCACCAATGGTAATCATCGACAGGTGGGAAGAAGTATTCAGCACCATACGCAAAAATAAACTGCGTACTTTCCTTACCGGATTCAGCGTGGCCTGGGGCATTTTTATGCTGATTATCCTGCTTGGCTCGGGCCATGGCTTGGAAAACGGCGTGCGCGACCAGTTCAAATCATCGGCCACCAATACCTTATGGATTTGGGGAGGACAAACAACCAAACCCTACAAAGGACTGCAACCCGGCCGTCGGATCGATTTTGAAAATAAAGATTACGAGCATATAAAAAACAACATCAAAGGCGTAGATCTGATTGCCGGCAGATTGAACCTTTGGGGAGATAACACCATAAGCTATAGAAACAATTTCGGGGATTTCAGCATCAGAACAGTACATCCCGATTACCAGAAAATCGAAAAGGTGAATTTGCTTGAAGGCAGGTTTGTAAATAATTTCGACATACAGAAAAGCCTTAAGGTGGTAACCATCGGTGTTCAGGTGAAAGCAGCGCTCTTTAAAAACGGCGAAGAAGCTATGGGAAAATATATCAATGTTCGTGGAATTCCTTTTAAAGTGATTGGTGT
This sequence comes from Bacteroidales bacterium, assembly GCA_018400545.1. The sequence continues at coordinate 2,693 of JAGYLT010000096.1, read as the reverse complement.
TTTTGAAGATGATGACGGCAGGCAGGATAACCAGCGTACCGTTTATTTGCCAGTGACCACCGGACAAAAAGTTTTTTATGGGCGCGACAGGCTGCAAACCCTGGCTGCTACCGTTGGTGCCGCATCGGTGGAGGAAAGCAAAATGATTGAGGAGAAAATCCGTGATGATATGGCCATGATGAAAAAGTTTGATAAAACCGATGAAAATGCCATGTTTATATGGAACAGCGTTGAGGAGTTTAAGCAATTTATGGATTTGTTTGCAGCGATCAGACTATTTATCTGGATCATCGGTATCGGGACCATTATTGCCGGAATTGTGGGGGTAAGCAACATCATGATGATTGCTGTGAAAGAACGCACAAAGGAAATTGGTATCCGCAAATCCATGGGCGCAACACCGGCCTCCATTATTCTGCTCATCATGCAGGAATCAATTTTCATCAATTGCTCGTCGGATATACTGGGTTGGTGCTTGGGGTTGGGTTGCTCGAATTGGTCTCTCCACACATTCAAACAGAGTTTTTTAGAAATCCGGAAGCCAACCTCAGCATTGCCATCAGTGCCACAGTGCTGCTGATTGTAGCCGGGATGGTTGCAGGATATGTTCCGGCCAAACGGGCGGCATCCATAAAACCGGTTGAAGCCTTGCGGGATGAGTAGGAGGAGAGTGCACGAGGTTGATGAGAGGTTTGAGAAGCTTTAGTGGCAGAGCGCTTAGCGCATAGTGCATAGCGCGTAGCGAAGGAAGAGGTATGAGATGGTTGGGTTTTGGAGTGATGGGATGTTGGAGTTTTGTAGAAACAGGAGAAGATAAAGTGGCATGGCGCAGAGCGCGTAGCGAAGGGGGCAGTCTTGGAGTGTTTTAGAAGCCGGAGCGAGTGTGGAAGGTTGAGTGGTGGAGCGCGTAGAGCCTGGCACGGGAGAATGGAACAATTAATGCTCAATAACGAATAACAATTAACGAATAACTCAATAACCAACAACTTTCAACGCCCAACGGAAATGCAAATATTCGACAGGGACTTGTGGCAGGAAATTTTCCATACATTAAAAAAGAACAAGCTTCGCACGTTCATGACGGCATTCGGTGTGTTCTGGGGAATTTTTATGCTCATCATCATGCTGGGTTCAGGCAAAGGACTTGAAAATGGCGTGACCAGCGGTATGGGCAACTTTGCCACCAACAGTATTTTCGTATGGGGGCAGCGTACCACCATGTCTTATAAAGGATTTCCGCGAGGACGCTACATCAATTTCAGGAACGACGACATCGAAGCTCTGCGGCATCACATCCCTGAAATTAAATACCTTGCGCCAAAAATTCAGGGCTGGTCATCAGGCGATGGTAGCAATAATGTGATCCGTGGCGACAAAACCGGAGCGTTTTCCATCCTTGGAGAATATCCCGAGTGGAACAAGATTGATCCGATGGATATTTTCGATGGACGATTCATCAATCAAAAGGATATTGCGGAACGGCGAAAAATTGCCGTAATCGGAACCCGTGTCAGAGAGGTGCTGTTTGAGGAGGATGAGGATCCTGTTGGCGGGTATATTCGCATCCAGGGCGTTTACTTCAAAGTAGTGGGTGTTTTCAAGCCCCTGAACACCAATATTAATTTTGGTGGCGAAAAGGAGCAAAGCATCTACATCCCGTTTACCACATTGCAAAAAACCTACAACTATGGAGATTTTGTGGGCTGGTTTTCCATAACATCAGATGATGATGTACAGGCATCTGTTTTGGAAACCAAGGTGCTCGATTTTCTGGCCCGGCGTCATGATATCCACCCTGAAGACCGTGAAGCCTTTGGCCATTTTAACCTCGAAGAAGAATTCCAGCAAATGCGCGGATTATTCACAGGCATCAAAGGCCTGATTTGGGTTGTGGGAATCGGCACACTGCTTGCCGGCGTTATCGGCATCAGCAATATCATGCTGGTGATTGTGAAAGAACGTACCCGTGAAATCGGCATTCAGCGGGCCATCGGCGCGACGCCAATGAGTGTTATGCGCCAGATCATCATCGAATCGGTGCTGCTCACCTCCGCTGCCGGTTACGTTGGTTTGGTCATTGGGGTTTTGTTGGTGGAAGGTATTAACCACGCTCTGGTAACCTTTGGTGCCGAAAATGAAATGTTTAAAAGTCCGGAGGTGGATTTCCGGATTGCAATTACAGCCCTGGCCATCCTTATTGTATCGGGAGCAATTGCCGGCCTTATCCCGGCGCGGCGTGCAGTCAGGGTCCGCCCCATAGATGCCCTGCGCGACGAGTGAAATCCTTGATACAGTTTCATAGTAATATTCAGCACAGTTTCGTAATCGAAAAAAACTTAAGTCAACTGGTTAAGTTGGAATCGCGTCTCATATATAGATAAAATCCCATATGGAATAGGTAAAAGTTAAAACTGCTAAAGAAACAGGGTGGGTTTGAGTGCCAAAAAAATCCCGTACTTACGGGATGTTGAGGAGCAAATTTGAAGATTAACCCAAGCGCCTACTGCTTCACAAATTTCAGCACCCTGATTTGTCCGTCATAAGTTTCGGCCCTTAGAAAATAAATGCCGGGTAATAATTTGCTAATGTCCACCGGGTGTCCACTTTGTGCTGTGGATTCTACAATCAGGTTGCCGGTTTGATTAAAAATGGAAATCCTGCTCAGCGTTTGAATGCTGTTGATGTTGATGAAA
>JAGYLT010000095.1 GCA_018400545.1 Bacteroidales bacterium | reverse complement strand
AAACCTTACTTTTTTATCAATGTCATCCATCACTTCCTGGTCGAATTTCAGCTTCCTGATCTGCACAAAATCCTCCAGTGGCAATCCGCCAATATCCACAATCGACCACGTGATCACCTCCGAATCGCCATGCTCACCAATCACATAGCCGTGCACATGCGGCGCATCCACGCCAAGGTAACTCCCCAGCAGCGAACGAAACCTGGCGGTATCCAGCGTTGTTCCCGATCCGATGATCCGGTGGTTTGAATAACCCATTTCGGCGGCATAACCGGCAGTGAGATGCGTCATCACATCCACGGGGTTTGTGGTTACCAGCAGCATGGCATCCGGCGCGAAATGCAAAATGCGCGGAACAATCTCCTTCAGGATGTGCGCATTTCTGCCCAGCAGCTCCAGTCTGGATTCACCGGGTTTCTGATTTACGCCGGCTGCAATCACCACAATTCCGGCCCCTGCCAGATCTTCATATTCACCGGAAACAATAGTTGCCGGCTGCGTAAAAGGCACGGCATGCGAAATATCCGCAGCTTCTGCCGCAGCGCGATCTTTATTTACATCAATCATCACGATGGATGTGGCCGCTTTTCGCATTAAAACAGAATATGCGATGGTAGAGCCTACCAAACCTGTTCCTACAATTCCAATCTTCATAATCAGTGATTTTAACCAATTAACATACCCCGCCGGTATTGTTCACTCACGCACCTTCATATTTGCCTCAGTGTAAGGTATCGTGATAATTCGAATGGCCCGTAAACACTGAAACCTCTATATCTGAATTATCGATATGAAAAACAAAAAGCCTGGCTGAAATCGGGATAAAATAATAGTGCGGGATTTCGTTAAACATTTTTAAACTTTTGGGTCGATTGTAATTTTGAGCTATTTTTCGCCCAATCGAATGCAAAGCAATTTCAAAATTAAGAGATGAAACTAATTATCATACATCATCACCTGAATCCGGGTGGTGTTACCCGCATCATCCAGTCGCAGGTCAGCAGCCTCAGGCAGCATCACCCCGGAATGGAAATTGTGATCTTAACCGGAAAGGCCGGCTATCCAGAATTTTTCAGCGATTTAAATATCCCTGTTGAAGAAAATCCAAAGCTCAATTATATCATGGGTGAAGATTTATCCAAACAAGAAACTGCAGACCTGAAAAACGAAATCGCCCGTTTTTTGGAGCACAGGATATCAAAAAATGACCTCATCCATGTCCACAACCTGAACCTGGGAAAAAATCCGGTGCTTACGCTGGCCATTTCTGATATGGGAAAACCGGGATACAGAATTTTTAACCATTGTCATGATTTTGCCGAAGACCGCAAACCCAACATGGAATCACTGGAAAAAATTATCCATGGTCACTTTGGCAGAGACACCAAATCAGTGATGTATCCTAACCTCCCGAATTATTTCTTTGGAACCATCAACACTTTCGACCGCGAACGTATTCTGGAAAACGGCATCCCGGCCGACCGGGTCATACACCTGCCAAACCCGGTACATTTCGAACAAAAGACCAAAATCTCGAAAGCAAATGCACGGCAAAAGATTTGTGATCAACTCAACATTGACCCTAACAAAACCCTGATCACCTATCCGGTACGTGTGATCCGCCGCAAAAATATCGGAGAGCTTATTTTACTCAGCACCATTTTTGAAGGCACGGCCAACTGGCTGGTCACCCAACCCCCCAAAAACCCCCGGGAAATTGTGCATTACGATGCCTGGAAAAAATTCTGCGCCGATGAAGAAATTGAACTGATGTGGGAAGCCGGCACTGCCGTTGATTTTGAGGAACTGTTGATCGCTACGGATGTGTGCATTTCAACAAGTATCCGCGAAGGCTTTGGCATGGTGTTTCTCGAGCCCTGGCTGCTGGGCACGCCGGTGACAGGCAGAAACATCAGTTACGTTACAAAAGATTTAACCGAAAGCGGCGTTAAATTCCCGTTGTTGTATGATGAGATCAATGTGGAATTTGAAAATGCCGTTCATGATTTTGGCGACCTCGACCCCACGCAACAGCAAAAACTGATACACAACATCAGGCCGGACAATTCGGAAAAGAAAAAGATCAGGGATATGAACCCGCAACTGAAAACCATGTTTGAAAAAGTTGCAGACTCAATGATCGAACACAATAAAACCACCATCAAAAAAGAATATTCACTCGATAATTACGCATCAAGACTCCATGGAATATATAGAAAAATGGCTTAGGGAACTGAAGGAAATCAAACCGCTGGTGACGGAGGAAAAGCCGGACATTAAAAAACTGGAAAATATTAAAGCAATCATTTTTGATATTTACGGCACATTGCTGGTTTCAGCTTCCGGCGATATTGAGCAGGCCGAAATTTCGGGCAACAACCTGAAAACCGCACTGAAGGAGGCCGGGTATGTTTTTACCGATGCAGGCATGGAAAACGACGATAAACTCACCGCCGATCTTTTGGCCCGGTTTGTTAAGCTGATCCATAAGCATCAGGACAGCCACCGCAATAATGGGAAACCATTTCCCGAGGTGGACATCCGGAAGGTATGGGAAGATTTGGTGGACTTTGCCCTGACACAAAAAATCCTGAAAATAGAAAAAGCCTCCGACCCGGTGAAGCTCACCTTCATTTTTGAGCTGCTGAGCAACCAGGTTTGGCCCATGCCGGGCATGAAAGACATCATCAGTTATCTCAACAAAAAAGGCTATCCGCTCGGGATTGTCTCGAATGCCCAGTTTTACACGCCGGTTATGATGAACTTTTTCCTGTCGGATAAGATCAGTTCGGATGAAAACATCAGATACTTTCAGCCTGAACTTTCTGTATTTTCCTATAAATTGCTGAAAGCCAAACCCGATAAATCGATTTTTGATTCTGTATTAAAAAACCTGGAAAGCAAGTACGGCATCCGCCCGGAAGAATCGGTGTTCGTTGGCAACGACATGTACAAGGACATTTACACAGCCAACGCATCGGGTATGAAAACAATTTTCTTTGCCGGCGACAAACGCTCGCTCAGGTTGAGAAGGGAGCAACCCGAAGTAGAAGACCTGAAACCGGATGCCGTAATCACAGAACTGAAACAATTGAAACAAATTTTTTGAGCATGAACATCAAACATCTGAATGTTGGCATTTTACATTCGCTCATCGGTAAAAACGACGGGGTATCCATCGTTATCGACCAAACGGTGCGTGCCATGGTAAAAAATATGGGCATCAGCCTGGGTAACATTTATTTTCTGGCCGCCCACACATCGCCACGCTTCAACGCAGAAACCGATGATATTTTCTGGCACAAAAATACCACCCACAAACTCATTATTAAAAGTTTTTCGTCCAACCCACCCAGGGGGCTTGACAAACTTATCCACGAAAAGGCCCTGTATGCCAAAAAAGTGATCAAAGATTTTGTGGATAAAAATGAAATCGACCTGCTGATCGCACACAACACCTCGCATCCCTATAATTTTATCACTGCAGTGGGGCTTGGATATTACATGGATGAGTTGCGCTCCAACAAAATCATTTGGCCCAATGTGCTGGTATGGTGGCACGATTCGTACTACGAGCGTGAGATTTTTAACAAAGCCAATCCGGTAATCGAGAAATACCTGAAATACCTGCCTGGCATTCATGTTGACGGCATTGCATTCATCAACAAAACCCAGATTGAACTGGGCAAGCGCTGGTTTAGAAATTACAACGGTCAGAAGCTGGAATCCTTTTTCAGGGAACGGGCTATCGTGGTGCCCAATACCAGCGAAATTACCTGGAAATGGCTGGATCAGGACTGGAATTCGCAGAAGTTAATTCATCCCGAACAGGATAACTACAACGATTCATTTTTCCAGGATGTGGGTTTGATTACCGAACTGAAAAAGCGCGAGATGACCATGCACGACGCTGTGATCTTGCTACAGCACACACGTGTTGTTCCGCGGAAACGCATTGAAGTGGCCATCGACCTGGCATTTGAACTGGAGAAAAAATACCTTGAAAAAGGACAGCACAAATGTGTGACTGTGCTGGTGAGCGGCCACTCGGGCGATGAGCAATTTGAATATAAGAAATATCTGCGGAACTACTTCAAGGAAAAGCTCATCCGAAAACCGGAATCGAATGTGGTGCTGCTCTTTGGCGAAAATGTAATACTCTCACACCGCGATATCATCGTGGACAAGAAGTACTACAAATTTGCTGAAATCCCGGCAATTTGTGCAGCCGCGGGAGCTATCGGAACATTTTTCAGCGAGGTGGAAGGATATGGCAACAACCTGCTCGAGATGATGTCGTTCGGATTGCCGGTGGTGATAAACAGATACAAGGTTTACAAGGAAGAAATCGAACAGCTTGATTTCAGACTACCGTACATCGATAATTGCGAACTTTCACCGAATCTGGTGGATGAGGCCTACAAACTGCTCACCGACAATATTTACCGGAACCAGTTGGTGAAGCATAACCTGGAAGTTTTAAACCGCAAGCTTTGTCACGATATCATAGCAGAAAAACTCAGTCCGTTGATTGTGAACATGTTTACGAAAATATTGCAATAGCACTTTATTTGAACAAGGAAAAATACAAACCAATAAATAAGACAACATTATGGGAGACTTTTATCAAAATGGTCTGGTAACCACCATCAGCAACTTACATAGCCGGTCAGTCGAAAACCTTGAAGAAGAACTTATTAAGTTTTCGAAAAAGCGCCCCATGGGATTGATCATCCCCAGCCTCTACTCCGAACTTCAGGGTGAAGCGCTGCCCAATATACTGGATGAACTGAGTAAGGTTCCATACCTTTCAGAAGTGATCATCGGACTCGACAGAGCCAATAAAAAAGAATTTGCACATGCAAAAGAATATTTCTCACGCCTGCCGCAACATCACAGAATACTTTGGCACGACGGCCCCAAACTAAAAGCACTGGATAAAAAACTGAAAGCCATGAAAATTGCCCCCGATCAGATGGGCAAAGGCCGTAATGCCTGGTATTGTTTTGGTTATATGATCGCCTCCGGCAAATCCGAGGCCATAGCCCTGCACGATGCCGATATCCTGACCTACGAAAAAGCGATGCTTGCAAGGCTGCTTTATCCTGTTGCCCATCCCAATTTTAACTACCGGTTTTGCAAGGGGTTCTACTACCGCTCAAACAACGAAACGCTGAATGGAAGAGTAGTAAGGTTGCTCATCACGCCTTTGCTCCGTACCCTGAAAAAGTTTTTTGGTCCCATGGAATATCTGGAATTCCTTGATAGTTTCAGGTATCCGCTTGCCGGTGAATTTTCGATGCGTGCCGATGTATTAAAAACCATCCGGATTCCTTCCGACTGGGGCCTGGAGGTGGGTATTCTTTCCGAGGTTCACCGCAACAATTCCACCAACCGCATCTGTCAGGTTGAGATTGCCGACCGCTACGATCATAAGCATCAGCCCGTTTCACCCGATGATCCTGATAAAGGGCTGTCAAAAATGGTTTACGATATCGCACTGGCCATTTTTGTGAAACTAACCCAAAATGGCGTGATCTTCTCTCCGGGTACCTTCCGGTCAATACGGTCAACATACTACCGCATCGGACTGGACTTTGTGGAACAGTACTACAGCCTGGCAAGGTTTAATGGTTTGGAATACGACCGGAATGTAGAGGAAGAAACGGTTGCTTTGTTTTCCCATATCATTTACAATGCCGGTGAAGACCTGCTGAATAACTGGGATCACACTGCCTTCATTCCCAACTGGAAACGAATCAACAATGCATTGCGCGACTTTCTGGAAGAATTTCACCAGGCAGTGGAGGAAGACAACGCATAGCCCGGAATCACTGCCGGCAAACCCGATTATTTTTTAACAACTAAACCCTTTATGATCGCAGGATGAAAGCCAATACCCAAGCATTTGATAAAATTAAAACAAGACTGATCAGCATTTACGGTGATCAATTACCGGAGGGATTCACCAATCGGTTTTTAGCCGCAATAGAAAAATATCGCACCTCAAGTGAGCCCGGAAAAAAATGGGACGAATCGGATATCGTCCTGATCACTTACGGCGACAGCATCAGAAATGATTATGAGGCAGGACTCAAAGTTCTGAAAAGATTCCTCAGCCAGCATCTGGCCGATGAGTTGAGCTTTGTGCATATCCTGCCGTTTTACCCCTACACTTCCGATGACGGATTCTCGGTGGTGGATTACAAACAGGTAAATCAGAAACTTGGTAACTGGCAGGATGTCTGCAACCTTGGTGAAGATTTCAAGCTGATGTTCGACCTGGTGATCAACCACATCTCCCAAAAATCGGAATGGTTTCAGAATTACCTGGAAGGAAAAGACCCCGGAAAAGACTATTTCATCGAGGTTGATCCTGAGACCGATCTTTCAGAAGTGGTACGGCCCAGAAGCCTGCCGCTGCTTACGCCATTTGAAACTTCCAGAGGAAAGAAACATGTGTGGACCACCTTTAGCGACGACCAGATCGATCTGGATTTTTCCAATCCCGAAGTTTTACTGGAAATGGTGAAAGTTCTCCTGCATTACATGGATAACGGCGCCACCATGATCCGGATGGATGCCATTGCCTTTTTGTGGAAAGAGATCGGCACTACTTGCCTGCACCTGCCCGAAACCCATGAGATCGTTAAATTGTTGCGCGATATCATGGAGGCGGTGGACCCGGATTCCATCCTGCTCACCGAAACCAATGTGCCCAACCTGGAGAACCTCAGCTATTTCGGCAACGGCGACGAGGCGCACATGGTTTACCAGTTTTCGCTGCCGCCTCTGCTGCTGCACGCCCTATTCACCGGTAATGCAGGCTATTTCAACCGGTGGGCTGATTCCATTCCGGAGCTCAAAGAACATTGCACATTTTTCAATTTCACCGCCTCCCACGATGGAATCGGGGTGCGACCGCTGGAAGGATTGCTGCCGGAGGCTGAACTTGCTGAACTCATCGAAGGCATGAAAGCCAGTGGCGGCATGATCTCCACACGCCGGAAAAGCGATGGTACCGACAGCCCCTACGAAATGAACATCACCTACCTCGATGCCATGAAACGCACCAAAAACGGCTCTGATGATTTTCAGGCTGAACGGTTCCTGGCCTCCCAGACCGTGATGATGGAACTGAAAGGCATACCGGCATTCTACATACACAGCCTGCTGGGCACCCATAACTACATCGAAGGCGTTAAAGAAACCGGCCGTGCCCGAACCATCAATCGCCGAAAATGGGATGAATCTGATATTGAAGAACTTTTAGCAAAAGATGCTTCGCATTCCCAAATTCTAAATGAATTGAAACACCGCATCAACATCCGGAAAGCTCAACCAGCCTTCCATCCTGACGGAGCACAGGAAGTCGTGGATGCCGGAGATGATCTGATCGCAATCCGGCGGACAAGCACAGATAAATCGCAGGAAATCCTTTGCCTGACCAATGTTACCAATAAAGAAATTCAACTGGAAACTAATGATATTAAGGGTTACGACCTGCTTAAAAACCAAAAGGTAATGATCAAAAACAACCAACTCATCATCAAGCCATACGAAACTTTGTGGCTGGTTTAATAACCGAGTTATCTACACCCTGATCCCAACCCGAATTTTGTTTTTACTTTTGGTTGATGGTTGAAAAAATATTTGTGCCGGGGTACTTCAAAAATTTAGAAAGTGCATTAATTCGTGTGTAATTGGCTTTGTAAGACTTTACGACTACTTTGTGATACTTTGTGCAACAGCAATTTTTGTTATACTGGTAGAGTAGAGCGAAAGGATAAGCGGTAATGGGAAAACCCTCAATTTCAGTCCTTATCCTTCCTGCCCCCTCGTCAAACCGTACGTGCGGTTTTCCCGCATACGGCTTTCCTTTAAACTTCACCTTTGAGCATACACAGGTCTTAGACCAGAAGAGCTATACGGAGTAATCAGTCCGTATTCCTTAACCAATTTATGGTATGCCTGTTGACCATACAGGCGAGTTCTTCTTTGGCTTTTTCGATTGTAATACCGGTACAAACGAGTTCGC
>JAGYLT010000094.1 GCA_018400545.1 Bacteroidales bacterium | reverse complement strand
CCGACCATAAAATTTTAAACTAATGGTTTATGTGTTGTTCGTAATCGGTTTTGTAGTTCTCATCATCGGTGCCAACGTTTTGGTGGATGGCGCCAGTTCGGTCGGGACAAAAATGAAAATGTCGCCGGTGGTGATCGGGTTTACTATTGTGGCGCTGGGAACCTCGCTCCCCGAACTTATCATCAATGTGTTTGCATCCGCCCGTGGCGAAACCGACCTGGCCATCACCAATGTGCTGGGCAGTAACATTATGAACACCCTTTTTATTATTGGCACATCTGCATTTATTTACCACATTATTCCCGGAAAGCGAACCATCATCACCCTGGTACCGATCAGTCTTTTTGCGGCTGTTGTACTTGGAGTTTTCGCCAATATTCAAATCAGGAATTTATTATTGCCGCCGGCCATCAGCCGGGCCGAAGGGGTTATCATGATCCTCCTGCTGTTTGCATACCTGTTATTTTCATATTTATTTTCAAAATCCGAATCGGAGCTTGTGCCCGATGAAATCAAAACATTTTCTACCCGGCGGTCACTGGCCATGATTGCCATTGGTGTGTCCGGTTTGTATTTTGGCGGAACCTGGGTAGTTGATGGCGCTGTGGTAATCGCAACAGAGTTTGGGATGAGCAGTGCCCTGATGGGTATCACCATCATTGCCGTGGCCACTTCTTTGCCTGAACTGGTAACTTCAACCATTGCAGCTTTGAAAAAGAATTCAGGCGTAGCCATTGGGAATGCTTTGGGATCGAATATCTTCAATATTTTCCTGGTGTTGGGCATAAGTTCCATCATCCGCCCTTTGCCCTATAATACCGCTCTGAATTTTGATATGGGTGTGATGATCGTTTCAAACCTGGTGGTAGCGCTGTTTGTTTACCTTGGCCGTGGCCGGATGATCACCCGTTTGGAAGGCGGTATAATGATGCTGGTTTATCTGGGGTATATTGTTTGGCTGGTGATGAATAATTGATCATATTCAAAAAACAATCTGATTGGTTTTTGTTTCACCTGGAGAACAGGTTTCGTAAGGGACAGACCATGTTAACAAATCATTAATTTTATCCACAAAATTTTGCCAGCCTTTCTAAAAGCAGGTAATTTGCGGCCTTTTAAATCAGGGTATTTCAAGGGTAAAATCGCATGAGTTTCTTCGATATCATCATTCAAATCCTAACCCTTACCGGGGCGCTTGTCCTGTTTTTGTACGGGATGAAAGTGATGAGCGAATCGCTGCAAAAACTCGCTGGCCGCAACATGCGTAATATCCTGGCCAGAATCACTTCAAAACCTTCCCGCGGCATCCTTACCGGATTTTTAATCACCGGGCTCATCCAGTCATCTTCAGCAACCACGGTACTACTGGTTAGTTTTGTAAATGCCGGGCTGGTATCTTTCACCGAATCGCTGGGGATTATTTTCGGAGCAAACATCGGCACAACCATCACGGCATGGCTCATCACGGTTGTAGGGCTGGGGAATCAATTGGGAATATACAGTATTATCCTGCCACTGGTGGCCCTTTCGTTGCCGCTGTTTTTTTCGTACAACAACAAAAACAAGGCACGCGCCGAGTTTGTGATTGGCTTTGCCATGCTGTTTATCGGGATTTTATTTTTCAAGGAAAACTTACCGGTTATCGATGAGGATTCGGCGTTGTTTCAGCGATTGGACCTCTTTCACAACAGCTTACTGAACAACCTGATGTTTATTGGCCTGGGTATTTTAATCACCATTATTTTCCAATCCTCAAGCGCAACCATTACGTTAACCATGGTTTTGGCCACCGAAGGCTGGTTTCCGTTTAGTGCAGCCCTGGCCATGGTGATTGGAGAAAATGTCGGGACAACGGCAACAGCCAATGTCGCCGCCATAATGGCCAACAGGTCTGCACGCCGGACTGCCATGGCACATTTTGTTTTTAATGTTGTCGGCATGTTGTGGGTATTGCCTTTTATCGGTGTTATTTCAGGCTGGCTCGAAACAGTAATGGGCTCCATGCAAATAAATGGCGAAAACTTTGTGCCATTTGGCATTTCCATTTTTCATACCTCCTTTAATATTTTAAATGCCATTCTCCTGGTTATGCTCTTCAAGCCATTTAAAAATTTATGTCTTTGGCTTTTGCCCAATGGAAATGGTGTGAATGAGGTTTTTACACTGAAATATATCGACAATGCCCTGCTTTCAACATCTGAACTTTCAATTTTACAGGTTCGGAAAGAAATAGCCTATATGGGCAAACAGGCTTCCATGCTGTTCAATATGGTTCCGGATATGTTGCTCGAAAAAAAGGAGAAGAAATTTGCCAAAAAATTCAGGAAGTTGCAGAAAGGTGAAGAGATCATCGATGAAATGGAAATCCAGATAGCCGGATACATTACCAAAGTTTCGGAATCGGAACTGAGCGAATTGGGGAAAAAACGCATCAAGGCCATGCTGAAAATTATTGATCATCTCGAAACCATTGCCGACCTTAGTTTCCAGATGTCGCTAACCCTGCTTAAAAAACGTGAAGCCAATGCCTGGTTTACCCAGGAACTCAGAAACAACCTGGCCAAAGAATTCGACCTGATTGAAAAATCACTCAACCTGATGGTTGCCAATCTGGAAAAAGATTATCTGGACGTTCATATTGAAGAGGCCGAACAAATTGAAAATGAAATAAACGAAACCCGAAGCGAACTCAAGAAGGCCTACCTGGAGGAAATTAAGCGTGAAAAACTGCCCTACAAAACCGGCATCTATTACAACGATTTGTTGAGCTTTTCAGAGAAAATCGGGAATTATGCATACAACGTTAATCGTGCTATGTGCATCACTACGCAGAAAAGAAATACTAGCAATTCAGATAAACCAAGCAAAAAATAATAGTTTATGGATATCTATCTGATCATCGTAATCGTACTCATCATCCTTGCCATATCCGACCTGATCGTGGGGGTGAGCAATGATGCCGTTAATTTTCTGAATTCCGCCATCGGTTCAAAAGTTGCGCCGATCTCTGTTATTATGGTTATTGCCAGCGTTGGCGTGGTGGCCGGGGCTACCTTCTCCAGCGGCTTGATGGAGGTGGCACGGAAAGGTATTTTTCACCCGGATCAGTTTGCCTTTTCTGAAATCATGATTATTTTCCTCGCGGTAATGGTTACGGACATCATTTTGCTGGATTCTTTTAATACCTTCGGACTGCCCACATCTACAACGGTTTCGATCGTTTTCGAATTGCTGGGCGCTGCCGTTGCTTTGTCTATCATCAAAATTTCGATGTCCTCAACCGAGAGTTTGCTGGATATGAACAAATACATCAACTCGGATAAGGCATTGGCTATCATTACCGGTATATTGCTTTCGGTGTTTATCGCCTTTATTGTCGGGGCGATAATACAATATTTCTCCAGGCTGCTATTTAGTTTCCGGTATCAGAAAAGCTTAAAATATTTTGGCTCACTTTGGGGTGGCGTAGCCATTACTGCCATCACATTTTTTATGTTGATTAAAGGAGCCAAAGGCGCTTCGTTCATCACGCCCGAAGCAGCAGCATGGATCAAGGGCAATACCTGGAACATCATCATTTTTGGATTGATAGGCTGGACAATAATTCTGCAGGTGTTGAACTGGCTTTTTAATGTAAGCATCCCTAAAGTAATTGTGTTGGTGGGAACTTTTGCCTTGGCCATGGCTTTTGCCGGAAACGACCTCGTAAACTTTATCGGGGTGCCGCTTGCCGGTTTAAAATCATACCAGGAATTTATTGCCAATCCCGGAGCTGATCCCGACGCATTTATGATGGGAGCCCTCGCGCTTCCGGTAAAAACAAACACCTACTTACTGCTCATTGCCGGAATAATAATGCTGCTCACGCTTTGGTTTTCCAAAAAAGCAAAATCAGTAGTAGCCACTACCATCGATTTGAGCCGCCAGGGTAGGGGCGATGAGCGTTTCGGAGCGTCAGTGTTATCAAGGTCCATTGTCAGAACATCCATCAATATCAATAAAAATATAACATCGATAGTGCCGGCGTCATTACTCGATAAGGTTAATAAAAGGTTTGAAATACCCAAGGAAATGAAAAAGCAGGCAGCCTCAAAGGATGCCGCCTCTTTTGATGTAATCAGGGCCTCTGTAAACCTTGTGGTTGCAAGTATCCTCATCGCTATTGGTACGTCACTGAAACTCCCGCTTTCAACCACCTACGTAACTTTTATGGTGGCCATGGGTACTTCGTTGTCTGATAGGGCATGGGGACGTGAAAGTGCAGTTTACAGGATTCAGGGCGTGTTTTCAGTAATCGGGGGTTGGTTCCTTACTGCCTTGATTGCATTTACTGTTGCATTTATTATTGCCAACATTATTTTTTGGGGCGGTGTTATCGGGATTTTTGTTTTGCTGGCCGCTGCAATCTATTTTGTTTATCGTTCGCACATTTTGCATAAAGACCGTGAAACCGAAAAAAGTGAAGATGAAAAGGAAAATGAAATTATTGAAGAAATTGCAAGTGCATCCTCAGTTTTTGATAAATGTCAAAACCACACCATTAAGGCCCTGAACCGGGTTCCTGATTTTTATGAAAAACTGGTAAAGGGGATGGCCGAAGAAGACCGGCTTATACTGAAGGATTTGCATAAAGGGGTTAAAAAATTCAATAAGAAAACCAAGAAAACCAAAGATCACATTGATGAAACTGTAAGAAGTCTGCAGATCGACCTTATTGATACCGGGCATTATTATGTGCAGAGTGTGGATTATCTGCGCGAAATTGCCCATTGCCTCAATTATATGGCGGTTCCATCTTTTGAGCATTTCGAAAATAATCACAATCCTTTGGATAGTAAACAAATTGAAGACCTCAAAAGGTTGAGCGACGGGATCGGGAAATTATACCGGAATATAGTTTCCCAAATTGATTCAAAAGCATATGATTATCTGGATGATGTTATTGTGGAACAACGTAAACTGCTTGAAATGATCAGCGTAATGAGGGTTGATCAGGTAAAGCGTTTGCGCGATGAGGAAAGTCACACAAGACCTGGATTGCTATTTTTGGATATTTTGGCCGAAACGAAAAACTTGCTGCTCTTTTCCATTAATTTGTTAAAATCGCAAAGGGATTTTTACCTTGAAATCAACAAATAATTTCATTATCAACAGCGGGGGCCAAACCGGCGTTGACAGGGCAGCACTTGACTTTGCCTTATCCAACGGTTTGCAAGTTAAAGGCTGGTGCCCGCAGGGGAGATTGGCCGAGGACGGTTTGGTTAATGCCAGATACACCTTGAGCGAAACCAATTCAAAAGATCCCATTGTTCGCACAGAGTTGAATGTTGCAGACAGCGATGCAACACTGATTGTTTATACGGATGAGATGGACTTTGGCACGCTGGTTACCCGCGATTTTGCCTTTGAATACCACAAGCCGATTTTCATCTGGAAAGTAGGCCGCAACAGGAATGTGGGGCATTTTAAAAGATGGCTCCGGGATAATAATGTCAAAGTCCTCAATGTAGCCGGTCCGCGTGCTTCCAATGCCCCGGATATTTACGGCGAAACCCTTGAACTGTTGGAAGTATTGCTCGAAGATCAAATCCGGTACGCCGATTCACGAAAATGCTGATTATATTACCACGCTCCTTTTACCCCGCGGATCATTCTGTTTTTTCCGAACAAATCCTTTCGAAGTTCGACTTGCGTAAAATTAAATTCGTCCAGTAACTGCTTCATTTCTGTTCCGAATCGCTCGTTAATTTCCAGGTAAACTGAGCCGCCTTTTGTGAGGTGGTTTTGGGCAAATGCCAGAATATGCCTGTAAAAATACAGTGAGTCTTCATCCGGCACATAAAGTGCTAAAGCGGGTTCATGATTCAGCACGTTGGGTTGCATCAATTTTTTATCCGATTCGGTTACATAGGGTGGGTTGCATACAACAAGATCGAGTTCCGGAAATTTTTCAGTTGTTGACAAATCTGTGATGTCACCATGAATGAACTGAACCTCCAGGTTTGTGCGCTTTGCATTTGCCTGCGCCACTTCCAGGGCGCTTTCGCTAATGTCCATTGAAATGATTTGCCAATTTGGCCTTTCGTTTTTCAATGCCAGTGCAATGGCCCCGCTGCCCGTACCGATATCCAACACTTTCAGTTTTTTTTCCTGAGTTTCATTTTCAAAAATCCAGGCTACAAGTTCTTCCGTTTCGGGGCGCGGGATGAGCACGTGCTCATTTACCGAAAGCGCCAGTCCGAAAAAATGAGCCATTCCTGTGATATGCTGAACAGGTTTATATTGAAGCAGCGCTTTGCAGGCAAAATGAATTTTTAGCAATTCCGATTCGCTCAGGCGAAGATCAGGATCCGAAATAATTTTTACCCGCGACAGGCCCAATAGGGATTCAAAAAGAATTTCAAGCAACTTTCCGGCTTCAGTTGCAGGATAAATTTTTTTAAGCTGCAAATGATAGTGGTTGCGGATATCCTTAATTTTGTTGCTTTTTACTTTCACCTTGAAAAGATTGATGCCATGGAAGATGTTTATGCAAAATTAGTTGATTTAAATCACAGACGGGAAAATTCGGTGCTTTGCATCGTTACCGATACTTCCGGATCGGTTCCGAGAAAAGCCGGCGCCAAAATGATCGTTACCGGAGATGGTAAGATTTATGGTACGGTTGGCGGTGGAAAAATTGAGCAGTTGGTGATTGGAAAGGCCAGGGAAATGATGGGTGAAAGTATGCCACAGAAAATGAATCTTAACCTCCGGGATGATGCCGATATGCATTGCGGCGGAGCTGTGGAAGTTTATTTGGAGCCATCGATGCCTGGCAGTGAGCTTATTATTTTTGGTGCAGGGCATGTAGGGACCGCCCTGGCAAATATGTCCCTCGATTTTGGATTTGAAGTGACTTTGGTGGATAACCGTTCGGAACTATTATCCCGATTGAAAAAGGATAAAGTCTAAAACCAATCAAGCTGATTTTGGGAAACGGCTGCCGCAAACCTGGAGACAGGCACCAACACTTTCCTTGTGGTAACCACGCCCAGCCACAGTTCTGATTTTGGCGTAACGGCTATCCTCGCCACCAGGCCGTCCGGATATCTGGGAATGATCGGAAGTAAGAAAAAAGTGAAGCAGGCCATCGCGTATTTTAGCAAAGAAAAATCACTTGCTGAAGACCAAATCAGCAGAATAGATATGCCCATCGGAATTCCTTTTAATGCCCAAACTCCTCAGGAAGTTGCCCTGAGTATCCTCGCAAGGATCATTGATGTGAGAAACAACAGGTTATAATACCTAAAATCCGCAAGGATTTTTATTAGATCAATTTTTGGTGATGATACAAAACACAAAGCAACACCCATACGAATGATCTAAAATTCGTTTAATTCGTTCAATTCGATGATGATAAAGAATAAGGTTGCGGTTTCATGGGAAACATCAAACACGAAGAAGTCAATACACTTTCTGTTTTTTTCACGAACTTTGCAGATCATGAACCTGAAAGAAATCATAAAATCCACAAACTGGGCTGATGTTTGCAAAGTGTTCCTGCACAATTACCCCGATCAGCATGAGTCGATCGAAGAGTACAAAAAAGTTTATAAAAAATTAAAGGCTAAAACCCCGGTAATTTCCAATATGGAATTGACCATTGGGAATGGATATCCCATTTTGGAAGGTGATGAGCCTTTTCAGGATGTTTATGGAGTTGATGGAACAAAGCGGGATGATGGTGAATTGGAGAAGTTTTCTCTGAGCCTTACTTTATGGTCGAAATGGCTTGGGTCCCGAATATCTGAAAGTACGCTATCCTGTTACACAAAAGAAGAAATCGTTGCCCACTGCATGTTCGACATGACGTTTCATGGCTTTTCTGAATCGGAAATAAAGCAGGCAAGACAGGAACTTGATATGCGCGTGAAAGACCACGAAAACCCGGTCAGATATGTCATTGTATCCATGTTTTCCATGGAAGCGAAATGGAAATTATTTTTCAATATTTCTGATGAAACCTGGTGCAGTGATATTGATTCGGCATCTGTTTTTAAACGTGAGGAACATGCCCTCGCCATTTTAAGGATCCTGAACGATGACCGGGTTAATCCGAACATATTGGCAAAAATCACTACAAAAAACAACAAACGCAAAATCTTGAAATATTACAGA
>JAGYLT010000093.1 GCA_018400545.1 Bacteroidales bacterium | reverse complement strand
GCGAATCAGAAATCATAATCAACGGCATTTATCAGAATACCGACAGCCCTATCAATTTTGTAACCGAAGACGAAAAAGCTGTTCTAAAACCGGGAAGTCTGATTATTGATGTGAGTTGCGATGAAGGAATGGGATTTTATTTTGCGAAGCCCACCACTTTCAAAAATCCGATGCTGCATATTGGCAGTATTGATTATTATGCCGTGGACCATACCCCGAGTTATTTGTGGGACAGTGCCTCACGATCCATATCAGCGGCTTTAATTGTACACCTGCCATCTATCCTGGGAGGCCCTGAAGCCTGGATGAAAAATGATACGGTTCAAAAAGCGATTAACATAGAAAAAGGTGTGATTTTAAAAGAGTCGGTTTTATCATTTCAAAATCGTTTGCCGGAATATCCGCATCACTATATCAAAAGCTAAATTTATTTTATGGCAGTGGTTCGTTTGCACAAATTTCCGTTAATCGGGGGAAGGAGCAAAATATTTCCAGTTGGCCAGATAATGTCTGACATTTTCTGGTTGCAAATGTTAGTCCATTCCCATTACGTTACCGCATCACGAGTTACTGAATATTCTTCAAAAAGCTTCTTCGAAACAATGGCCTGTAATCGTTTGGCGGTGCGATAAATATCCTCAAAAGAATTATATAATGGCGCAATCCCCAGCCTTATATTATCGGGTTCACGGAAATCGGGGATGATAACGGGGCTGCCGTCTGTGGGCTCGATAAGGGCTTTGCAAATGCGGTAGGCTTCCGGATGGCGCAG
Source organism: Bacteroidales bacterium (assembly GCA_018400545.1). Next base: position 7,453 of record JAGYLT010000093.1, on the reverse strand, counting down.
GGAAATATGGGAGCCTCTTTTTTTGGGATCATCGGGAGAACCCGGTTCATATCCCAGGGGCTTTAGCAATTCTTCCCACAGATATTTCAGGTATTCGGATTGTAGTATGGATTTTTGTCGCAGGTTTTGCATGCCTGCCTCCAGGATCAGGTCCAGACCGGGTTCGATGGCTGCCAGCGATAAAACAGGTGGTGTTCCGGCCATAAACTTCCGGATGCCGCCAGCAGGTTTGTAATCCAAATCGAAGGCAAACGGATTTTGATCGCCAAACCAACCCCAGATGGGCGAAGTTATTTTTTTCAGTAGTTTTTTCGAAACAAAAAGATAAGCCGGCGATCCGGGGCCGCCATTCAGATATTTATAGGTACAGCCAATGGCCATGTCAGCTCCGGAGCCGTTCAGGTCAACAGGAATGGCACCGGCAGCATGGCTCAGGTCCCAAATGATTAAAGCGCCTTTTTGGTGAACCAGATCAGTAACCAGTTTCATGTCGTACATAAATGCACTTTTGAAAGCCACCGCCGACAAAACCACAAAGGCTGTATCTTCATCAATCACACGGTCCAGTTCTGCCATCGTTACGGAAATAGCATCTCCGGATTGGGCCAGTTCAATGTGATAATCATCAACGAGTTGATCAGCAATACCCTGCAACACATAAATATCGGTGGGGAAATTCAATACGTCCGAAACAATTTTCTTTTTCCCCGGATTGAGCTTTAATGCTGCCATGGCAGTTTTATACAAATTCACAGAAGTGGAATCGCCAACTGCAATTTCATCGGCATCCGCACCAACAATTTTTGCCATCTTTCCGGCCAGTTTTTCTGACAGGGTGTACCATCCCTCATTCCAGCTTCTTATCAGGCGGTCGCCCCACTGCCGTTCCACAACATCATTTGTGAGCGCAATTGCTTTTTTGGGTAAACGCCCCAGTGAGTTCCCATCCAGATAAATAATATCAGATTCAGGATGGAAAAATTGCTCCCGGAACGATCTCAGTGGATCATCATTATCCATAGCTGAAGCAAAATCCTGGCCGGGCTGAAAATTGTTATTTTTACTCATTAGACATTTTATTCTTGAGAAAGGATTTCGCTGGCAGCAGGAAAAATGAGTTCCACCCATTGCCGGTACATTTCACCCGACGGATGCAAACCATCCTGTGCGATCAGGTCAGGTTGGGTCCTGGCTTTGCGCGAAATGCCTGTGATATTGAAATACCGGGCATTGGTTTTTCTGGTTTCCTGCAGGTTTATGACATTAAAAGCATCGATCTCTCTTGCAATCCTCACTGTGTCACTATTCTGTGCGAAAGGTGTAGGGCCATAATCCGGTATTGAAAGTACCAGCACATTGTTTTCTTTACCATCAGCAAATTCAATTGCTGTTTGAAGCAACTGTCGGAATTCGATTCTGTACTCGGCAGTATCACGGCCACGGTATTGATTATTTACACCAATAAGCAGACTAACCATATCAAAGGTTTGCTGAATATTCTCCTCCTCGATTGCTGTGATCAACTGGCCGGTTGACCAACCGGTTCTCGCAATTATTTGAGCGGCTTCCATGGGTATTCCATTGCTGCTGAGTTTAATTGATAACTGAACCGGAAAGCGCTCATCAATGGCTACACTCTGGCCAATGGTATAGGAATCGCCGAGGGCAAGATAATTCTGCTTTTCAGCCGGAGGCTCCTCGCCATTTTGGCTATTGTTATTACTATTATTGTTGTTATTGCTATCGTTTCCGATCATGCTGTTTGAGTTCTCTTTTTCGGTACAAGCCATTAAGACGAATCCCAAAAGTATTATAAAAATATTTCTGGCCATTTCTTCTGTATATTTTAATGAGGGTTAAAATGTTTCAACCCCCAATCCACCGAATTGTTTTTAACAGTCAACAATTTACCCTATCCACTCAATTTTTTGATAAAATTCAGCGCGGAAACTAACCAAGCCACTCCTGGTTTCGATCATTCCAGAGCACCCTTTTGGTTATTTTTTTAGTAAAGAAATCCGAACAGCCATAAGGGGATTTTGTTGCCATGCGCATATTCAACATTATCGGCTGCAATAAACGAATTTGTGATGTCTTTAATTTGCTTCGACTTTTTGTTCTTTCCACCTACTTCAAAAGTATATTTCTCATCAACCAAAAAATCTCCCTGCCCCGAATAACGGATATTATACACGGGCTCGAGAAAACTAAAAAATGTAGTTTCCCTTACCGTACCCTGGTTGATCAATCCCTGCGAAATTGCATGCATTAGGTTGGCGTTATTCAGATAAACCTTTTCAGGTTTGTTCATTCTGCTGATGCCCGAAACCGCTGAATCGAGCAAGAGCAGGAGATCAGCATTGGCCAGTAAGCGCAGGTATTTAATAAGTGTTTCCCTGCTCACGCCAACCTGTGTGCTCAATTTGGATATATTTGGCTTAAATGGCGCCATCTCCGCAAGTAAGGCAAGCAGTTTTTTCAGGCTCTGAACTGCAGAAAAGTCTATTTTTTCGATGGCTGGGAGATCGCTTTCGATAACCTGGTTAATCACTCTTTTTAGTCGATCATGAAATTCATCAGTGCCCTCCGTGAAAAAGGGATAAAAGCCATATCTTACATATTCTTCAAAAAGCTTTACCGGCTTGATTTTATCTACAATTTCAGGCACAATCCCGGTGGCGTTTTCAATTAGTTCTTCCAGTGTAAGTACCGGGAATTTGATATTGTGTTCAAGTTCAATGAACTCTCTAAACGACAACCCCTTCATTACGTAGGTGATCGCTCTTCTGCTCAGATCAGCATTCCCCTGGTAAATTTTTAGCGCTGAGGATCCGGTTAAAACAAGCTTCAGTTCAGGAAAATAATCGTAAATATTTTTCACCTCCTGCGACCAATTTTCATACTTATGGATTTCGTCCAGAAAAAGGTATTTCCCACCGCGTTTGGTAAATTCTTCAGCAAACTCTAACAGGTTGTTTCTGGTGAAAAACAGATCGTCCACACTGGCATACATCACTTGTTCGTAATTGGCTGAAAATTTTTCCCTGATATGCTGCAAGACCAGCGTGGTTTTGCCTGTACCCCTGGCTCCGGGCATCACGATTAAACGGTTTTCCCAGTTTATTTTTTCTGATAAATAGCGTTTAAAATCCAGTGATACCGAATTTATGAGTTTGGTTGAAAATTGTATTAATCGTTCCATTTTGCAAAGTCTGTTTTGCAAAAATAATAATTATTTGCCAAATGCATTTAGCAAAATAGATAAAATATTGCAAACTCCACTTTACAATAATCCCGGAAACGCATCAATTCTCTCCACCGAAATTTTTTTCATACAAATCCTCATCCTTGAGATATTTACGCAAATTAAATTTCTGATTATCAACAACACAAAATCTTTTACCTTTTCGCCGTTACTCCATCCGAACAATTTTCGGATAAAATTCGGCCAGTACGTTCACAAGATCCTTTTGTGCTTCCATCACATGGCGGATGTTTTTATAGGCCATGGGTGATTCATCCACTGCACCGCCAATGAGTTCCACATCTTCCTTTTTCAGGATTTTTTTGAGGCTGGAAGGTGTAAAGGTATTTTTGGCCTTGCGCCTCGAAAGCGCCCTGCCGGCACCATGCGATGCCGAGTTCAGGGATTTTTCGTTGCCCTTTCCGGAAACGATAAACGCCGGCGCCACCATGTTTCCCGGGATGATGCCGAGGTCGCCAACCTTTGCCGGCGTTGCTCCTTTGCGATGAATAATGAGGGTTTCAGTTTCGGAGCGTTTTTCTTTCCAGGCGAAGTTGTGGTGGTTTTCGATCATCTTCAGCGGTTTTTCTCCGAGGGCTTTGGCCAATTTTTGGTGGATAATGTGATGGTTGGCCCGTGCATAATCGCCGGCCAGGGTCATGGCCAGCCAGTATTCCTGTCCCTCTTCCGAATCCATATCGAGCCAGGCCAGCCTGGCAGCCTCGCCGGTGATCCCCAATTTTTTTTGGGCAATACGAGTATAGTGTTTCGCTATCTGATTCCCAAAACTCCTCGAGCCGGAATGCGACAGGATGGAGAAATATTCACCGGGCTCCAGCCCCAGATCACCGGTTTTTTCTTTGACCACAATGTAACCCATATCCACAAAATGATTGCCGTGCCCCGAAGAACCCAACTGCCGGTAAAAAGTTTTTTGCAGGGGTTTCAAAGCGCTGATCTCTTGAAATTCGCTGCGTTCCATCAACTCATGATTGCCGATGTCGTTGAATTCACTCAACCCAAACCGGGTGTTTTTGGTGAGGATGTTTTTGAGCTTGTCCTTTTGCCCCTTCAGGATTTTGGGAGATTCCGGATAAACGCTCATACACATCCTGCAGCCAATGTCCATCCCCACAGCGTATGGCATCACGGCGTTGTATGCCGCCAGTACGCCACCGATAGGTAAACCATAACCCACATGCGCATCCGCCATCAGGGCACCCTTAACGGCTACCGGCATTTTCATGGCCAGATACATCTGATTGAGGGCTTCGGGATCGATGTTTTCGGGGCCATAGATTTCAAACGCATCAGCCACCTCCTTGAGCCTGAACTTCTTCCTGGGATTTGGTATGGATTTGTTTGCTTTTTTTGCCATAAGCAAAGTAGCAAGTTCACCAAAGGCTTCGTCGTTTTCAAACTTACCGGGGTCGTGCAGCATCTCTTCCAGCCTGGCCAGGGCTATCAATTTTTCATCGCGTTTAAAATGCTTTGCCGCCAAACTCACCGCCAGCGAAATCGCTTTGTTGTCGGAGTAGCCAATTTTCCTTACTTCCTTACCTCTGATTTTTAATTTCTTCATGGGCTGCTTTGGTGATTTTATGCAAAAATAAATTTTCTAAGGGTTTCAAAACAAGGAGGCGTCTAAATGCAGCTTAATGGTGTGTGAAGAACAATTTAATTGTTCAGCAATTTCAGTGGAATAAACCTGCCTCGCCGTCGCATTAGCCACAGCAGGCGGCAAGGCGGGGATTCCGCCGAACGTCCTGACATTTTGGGACAGTATAATCGCCAATCCGAAATCGAAAAAATATCATACATCTGACATCTGACATCAAACTTCAAGGATTCATGTTTTTGGAATGATTACTCATACGAGAAAATTGTACCTTTGCCGATTAATTTTTAAGCGGAAACGATGAACAATAATAACACGGAACTTATTGATAATCTGAACAAAAAACTCGAAGGATTAAATTCAAAAGAGGTACTTGCATTTTTCCTCAGCAAATACAAAGGCAAAGTTGCCTTCGCCTCCAGCATGGGTGCCGAAGATCAGGTAATCACCCAAATGATGGCCGCCATCGACAGGGAAGCCAGGATCTTTACTCTGGATACCGGAAGGATGTTTCCCGAAACCTACGACATTATTGATCGCACCAATGCCCGCTATAAAATCAACATCGAAATATATTTCCCTGAGCGCGACCAGGTTGAAAAAATGGTGAATGAAAAAGGCATCAACCTTTTCTACGAAAGCATCGAAAACCGCAAGGAGTGCTGCCACATTCGCAAAATAGTTCCGTTGAAGCGTGCCCTGAGTGGACTCGATGTTTGGATAAGCGGATTACGCCGGGCACAATCTGTGACCAGGACGGACATTAAACTGGTGGAATGGGACGAAGGCAATGGCCTGATCAAAGTGAATCCGCTTGTAGACTGGACCGAGGAGCAGGTGTGGAACTATATCCAAGAAAACAACATCCCCTACAACAAACTCCACGATCAGGGTTTCCCGAGTATAGGCTGCCAGCCATGCACCCGCGCAGTTGAGCACGGAGAAGACGTGCGCGCCGGCCGCTGGTGGTGGGAAATGCCCGACAAAAAAGAGTGCGGGTTGCATGTGAAGGGGTAGAGGAAGTTGTTGGTTATTGGGTTAATGGGTTAATGGTTATACCAAACTTATTCCGAAATTTTGATTTTGAGTATTGTTAGCCTGAATTCCACAAATGCTGAAATCACCGGGGTCGAAATGTCAAATCCAAAAAACAAACCACAGCACTCAAATTTTCTCTGATTTCATGTTTGAAAATATTTGATTGCAATCGATAAAAACCAAAATCCCGAATTCCTACTTTTGCGCCTAAATTATTAATACTCCTTAAAGATGGATATTGGATTCCTCACAGACGATTCTACGTTGTTTACCTGGGTGGTTTTACCCCTGCTAATTTTCCTGTCGCGAATTGCCGACCAGAGTATCGGGACCATGAGGCTGATTTTCCTTTCGAAGGGTTATAAATACATTGCTCCCCTGCTTGGCTTTTTTGAAGTCATCATCTGGCTTTTGGCCGTTACCCAGATTTTCAAGCAGCTCGATAATTTTTTCTACTATTTCGTTTACGGGGCCGGTTTTGCAGCGGGGAACTATCTCGGGATGTTATTTGAGGAAAGGCTTTCGCTGGGCAATGTGGTGGTTCGTATTATCCCAAAAAAGGATACCGCTGACCTTGTAAACCACCTTTCCGAAGAAAACTACGGCATCACCCGCGTTGGTGCTGAGGGCGTCCGCGGACCGGTTGACATCATCTTCACCATCATTCCACGCAAGCGGCTGAAAAACCTCATCAGCATCATCAACCAGTACAACCCCAATGCATTCTTTTCGGTGGAAGATGTGAAAATGGTTAAGCATGGAATCCTTGAGCCGCTCACACCCATCAAAAATAAGCCCTCCTCCCCGCAATTCTGGCGGAAGTCGAAATAGTGATTGGAATTAAGATGGGTTATAAAATCATTTCTATTTATTGAAGCAATACGCTTTGTGAATACTTTGTGAATTAGTGTCTTAGTGGCATTCTTTTTACGGAATGCCAATTAAGAATATCTTTATCGCAAGGTATCATTAGCTAAAGTTTCATTATTCCAGCATCAAACAAATCTACCATCAGCAGATTTCTGAAAACATTAATTTTGCAGGCTAAACAATACTTACATGGCTTATATTTTAGGGATAGAATCTTCATGCGACGATACTTCAGCAGCTATTCTTCAGGACACAAAAATGCTGTCGAACATCACGGCTAACCAGGCTGTTCACGAAAAATACGGAGGCGTGGTTCCCGAGCTGGCCTCCCGCGCGCACCAGCAAAATATCATACCTGTAATCCACGAGGCACTTGAAACCGCCGGAATTAAAAAAGAACAACTGGATGCAGTGGCATTTACCCGCGGGCCCGGACTACTTGGGTCTTTGCTGGTTGGTACATCATTTTCCAAAGCCTTTGCTTTAGGACTTAATATTCCGCTGGTTGAGGTAAATCACATGCAGGCGCATATCCTGGCACACTTTATCAGGATTCCTGATATTGAAACCAGTACACCAAAGTTCCCGTTTCTTTGCCTTACGGTATCGGGAGGGCATACACAGATTGTTTTGGTCAGGGATTATTTTGATATGGAAATCGTTGGTCAGACCATTGATGATGC
>JAGYLT010000092.1 GCA_018400545.1 Bacteroidales bacterium | reverse complement strand
TGCGCCAACGAAACTGTACTCCTTGACGCCGGAAACACGGGCGCAACCTATCTGTGGTCAACCGGAGAAACCACACAAACTATTTCGGTGGATACCACCGGAGTAGGTATCGGAACTGCTACTTTCTGGGTTGAAGTAACGGATGGCAATACCTGCTCAAACACCGATGAAATTACCATCCAGTTCGACGACTGTACCGGCATTTCCGAAATAACAGAAAACTGGACAGTAAATGTATTTCCCAATCCCTCTGACGGCGTTTTCAGCATCAGGATCAATTCTCTTAGCGACCAACCGGTCAATCTCAGTCTGATGAATGCACTTGGTAAAGTTGTTTATTCAAACGAAAAAATATACATTGGGACATCGAGAACGCTTGATATTCAACTCAAAAATCAACCTGACGGCATTTATTACCTCAACCTTAAAGGGGATGGTGTAAACATGATCAAGAAGGTGATTATCCAAAAATAAGACACTATCATCTTGAATCTGCTTTATATACGCAATTACTTCGACCGGGCTTTTTGCAGCCCGGTCGTATTAAATTTTCAATATTTCAAACCATTATTTAATTAGCTTTATTCATTCACTAAAACTTAAATTATGAGAAAACTGACAACACTATTTCTCTCAGCAATTTTTACTTTACTAACGCTAAGTTCAGCACTTTACGCCTCGGAATCTGAAAGAATGACCGAGAGACTCACTGAGCGGCTAACTACCGCCAAATCCGGTGAGATGATTAAAATCAATATTTCATTGAAAGAAAAATTCAACTCACAGGAATTGATCCAAACAACTTCAACAATGCGTATCGGAGAGCGTCGCGCTTATGTAATATCAGTTCTTCAGGATTTTTCTGAACGCTCACAAAGAGGTGTATTGGCCGAACTCAACCAAATGCAGCGCAGCGCAGCGGTAAACGGAGTAAAAGCACTGTGGATCAACAACATTATTAATTGTTATGCCACACCTGATGCCATCGAACAGTTGGCACAAAGGGATGATATCGACAAAATTGATTATGATAAGTATCACGTTGTGATAGATCCCGAAGTACGCAAAAACGCAAAAAACGAACCCGGATACATGGGCAACCGTGAAATCACATGGAACGTGCTAAAAATCAATGCTCAGGAAGTATGGGCGCTTGGTTATGACGGCGACGGCGTTGTTGTTTCGGTCATCGACACCGGCGTAAACTACAACCACGTTGACCTTGCTACCAATATCTGGACACACCCCGATTTTCCAAACCACGGATGGAATTTTGTTTCCAGCAATAACAACCCGATGGATGACCACGGACACGGCACACACTGCGCCGGTACAGTTGCCGGTGATGGTACTGCAGGCTCACAAACCGGCATGGCACCCGGCGCCAGCATCATGTGCCTGAAGGTACTCAATTCATCCGGTGGTGGTGAAGAAAGTTATGTATGGGAAGCTGTTCAGTTTAGTGTTGAAAACGGAGCTCATGTTATGAGCCTTTCACTGGGATGGCAACATTCATGGGGCCCAGATCGTGCTGCTTTCCGTCAGGCTTTCGACAACGCACTTGCAGCAGGTGTTATTTCAGCTGTAGCTGCCGGCAACGAAGGATCAGGCAATGCACCCAGCAATGTTCGTACACCCGGCGACTGCCCTCCGCCATGGATACATCCTGATCAAAACCCGGACGGCGAAGTATCGGGAGTTGTATCAGTTGGATCAACAACCAGCAGCGATGCTATCTCCAGCTTCTCAAGCCGTGGCCCGGTAACCTGGCAAAATGTAGCTCCTTACAACGACTTCCCCTATCAACCCGAAATGGGTTTGTTGCGCCCCGACATTATGGCACCAGGCTCTGATATCAAATCGTTGGCGCACTACAGCAATACCGGTTACGAATCGGGATGGAGCGGAACATCAATGGCTACACCGGCCGTTGCTGGCGTAATGGCACTGATGCTGCAAAAAAATAATCTGCTGGAACCGGCAGAAATATCCGAAATTCTCGAAACCACCACTGTAGTTTTGCAGCCCGGCAAAAACAATAACACCGGCTCAGGTCGTGTGGATGCTTTGGCGGCAGTCGAAGAAGTGTCAGCAGTGGCCAGGCCTGCCAACCTCGTTGGGACTATTTCCTACGAAACAGGATTAGCTGAACTGGAATGGGAATTTGAAAATGAGCCCGGATTTGAATTCTTCAGAATATACCGCGATGAGGTGGAAATTGCCACTACAACCGATTTGTTTTACAGCGAAACATTACCGGATTATGGTATTTATGAATACAAAGTAACTGCTCAACACGATCTTGGCGAATCAAGCCCGGTTAGAACTACTTTGCAGTGGGGCGATGCACATATTGCAGTTGATCCTGCCGAGATCATCGAAAGTATCGATCAGCAAGCCATTTCATACCGCTCCATTACAGTTGAAAACACAGGAGAACTCGACCTTCAATTCAACGTTTCCTCATCTACCGAGCCCTTCCGCGGCACAAACGATTATTGTATCCCGTCAGGCAACTGCTCGTTCGGTGATGGAATTACCTCTTTTGCAATGGCGGAAATAAGCAACATGAACAACGGCTGCAGCGATGATGGATATGGAGATTTCACAGCTATGAGTACCAATTTGGAAGTTGGTACCGCATACACAGTTACACTTGAGACCGGCTACAGCAATCAATATGTAAATATTTGGATTGATGCCAACAAGGATGAAGTGTTTGATGAATCAGAACTTATCCTTGAAGGATTCCACCTGGTCAATTCCAACGAAATTTATACTACTGAAGTTATCATTCCCCAGGAATTTGACGGTGGTGAAACACGCATGCGCGTAATGGCAAAATGGCAGGGGACGCCCGAAGATGCTTGCGAAAACATGAGTTACGGCGAAGCTGAGGATTACACAGTTGCCTTGTCGGGATGGATGTTTGTTGAAAGACTTCAGGACACGATTGCTCCCGGCGACAATGCCACTTTCGAGATCATGTTCAACTCCGAAGACCTTGACGAGGGCACCTATTTCGGAACTGTTGTCATCGAATCAAACGACCCCGATGCTCCCGTAGTTGAAGTTCCCGTTACTTTGAATGTTGGCGATGGGTTCCCGCTATCTGTAAATGTTTCAGCCGATCCATCAACAATTTGCCTGGGTGAAAACAGTCAGTTGGAAGCCGGTGCCAATGGCGGTTCAGGCGTTTACACCTACGATTGGACTTCCGATCCTCCGGGATTCAGTTCCAACGTTTCTAATCCTGTGGTGGCACCCGAGGAAACCACAACCTATTTCGTTGAAGTAAGCGATGGTGAATTTACGGTGGAAGGAGAAATAACCGTTGCCGTAGATCATACCCCCGAGCAGGCAGCAATGCCGCAGGGCCAATCAACTCTTTGCTGGGGCGAAGAACAAACCGAATACACCACTACCGGTGCGGCAGGTGCAACCTCTTATCAATGGTACATCGAGCCTGAAGCAGCCGGAACAATCTCAGGAACCGGCGAAACAGCTACTATTGTTTGGGATCAGAGCTTTACCGGAATGGCATTGGTAATGGTTGAGTCGCACAATGATTGCGGCGCCGGCGAAATGTCAGAGGAATTTGAGGTGATGATGCACGAACTTCCTACTGTTGATCTTGGCGCTGACATTACTGTCTGTGCAGGAGAACTGGTAACACTCGATGCAGGAAACCCGGGCGCTGCTTATTTATGGTCAACCGGCGAAACAACGCAAACAATCGAAGTCGATTCAACAGGCGTGGGAATTGGAACAGCTACCTACTGGGTGGAAGTTACAAGCACCGACAATTGCACCAACGCTGATGAAATCACCGTTCAATATGACGATTGCACAAACATCAGCGAAATCGATGAAAGCAAAGACATGGTGGTTTTCCCCAATCCTTCAGCAGGTACATTTACCCTTGAAACGGGCACCCTATCCAAGCCGGTACTGGTAACAGTAACAAATGCATTTGGTACCGAAGTTTATCGCCTTGAAAATTTCAGTAACCAATCAGGCAAACTGGACATTGATATCAACGACCAGCCCAATGGTGTGTATTTCATTCGTGTGAAGGGTGAGAAAGCAAATACAATACAAAAGGTTGTGATTCAGAAAAATTAATCAACCGCATTTAAACCTGAGCAGTTCATAAATTTTTGAATTTATCAGGTAAAAAAAAGCTGCCTTCAGAAAAGAAGGCAGCTTTTTTTTTGTGCCATCAAACCCTGTAAAACCTTATGTTTAATATAAAACCTCAACAAATGCAAAAAAACCATCAGTTAATTCGGCAAAAAAATACCTGTTTTTATTAAAATGTGATTAATTTTGTTTGACTGCTTGATTTTGGGACATTTATTCACTGCTTAAAACTTATTAATATGAAAAAATTCATATCTTCCCCTTTTATTATTTTCCTGCTTGTTGGTTTGTGCACCTTTTTTGGCTTTTTGCAAAATGTTGCCGCACAGGAAACAAAAGGGATCACTTCCGATTTCACTATCTCCGGAAAGGTTAGATACGATGCCGGCTCCGGTTTTAAAAATTTCACAGGGGCGGTAATTGACTTCCCCGGAATAGGGACAGCTGCTGCAGGCGTTACCGGAAATTTTTCACTCAAAGTTCCCGCAGGTTATTCGGGGACAATTACACCGATCGTATGCGATGAAAGCTCCGGGTGCGCATCGACCCTGCCACCATCCTGCCGGGCACGCTTTCCTTTTTGCGCGTGTATCGCGCCGGAAAATATCGAGTGCACGCCTCCGGGCGCATTCTTCGACGAAGATCCGGCAGGCTTGATGCTCAGCTCGGGTCGCGCGGCAGGGAATACGACGACGCGATCGATGCGCCAGGATGAAACCTCGCGGAAATCGAAGGCGTGCAAGAGACGGCTACAGCGTTGAGGATTTGCACCGCGCCACGTAACGGGTCTACCGGTACAGCCTGCGAACAGTCGATGTTGGCGTGCATCGACTTGCTTTGGAAAACTATTGCCTGTCGTCGCACAGGACGCCAATGGTGAACAGTATTGCCTCGATCAATTCGCCGCGTGCGACAACGGGTCGAAGCGATCTTTCGGCGTGCGTGGACGGAGCCACGGCGGATTGCATCGCCGCAAAGCGCAGCATGACGCCCAATGCCTGCAGACGCGCCAATTCGCTGACGCAAGCGAGGACCGGGTCGCGACGGCGTTGCACCCAACCTGATCAACGCCACGGCCGACATTCAGGGGCCACCCGCGGAGCTGCTGCTCGATGTTGCCGTCGGGCATTGCGCTACAGATCGCTACCAGGTAGAGCGGGATTATGAATTTTACGAGGTTTCACCCGATGGCGGTACTCCTTACCGGATTTCGGATGCACTGGGCAGATCGCCTGAATTTTCTCCCAACGGAAAATTTATCGTTTTTGTAAAAGGTTCATGCAAGAATACACGGGAAGATTACCGAGGCCCCGCCCAAAAAGACCTCTGGATTTACGATATCAAAAACGACAAATACAACCAGCTAACCAACTTTGAAGGCAATGATTTTATGCCTCAGTTTGTGGGAAACAACAGCATTTTCTACATCAGCCCCAAAAGCGGCAAATACAACATCTGGAAAATGGAGATTGATGATTCCGGAAATTTCCTCAACGAATCGCAAATCACCAATTACAGTGATGACGGCATCCGGTATTTCTCCATCGACAAAGCAGGTGAGAACATTGTTTTTGAAAAACAAACACACATTTATCATAAGCTGGTCTCCGGAGGGAAAGCCAAAAAACTGAATATCCAGATCAGCCCGGATTACCATTTCGATCCGATTGTGCAGAAAACCTATTCAAAAAACATTTCAGAATATACCCTCAGCCCCAACGGGAAGTATGCGGCCATGGTGATCCGTGGCGAAATTTTCATCACACAGGTGAACGATAAAAAGAAAACTGTGGCCATTACCGACAGCCCCTGGCGAGACCGCAGTCCGGCATGGCTGAACGACACCACCCTCTTGTTTACCTCCGACCGAAACGGGCAATATGATATTTTTCTGGCCCGATCGACAGATGAAAATGAAACTGACCTGTTTAAAACCCTCAAACGCGAAATCATCCGGGTTACGAAAACACCTGAAGATGAAATGAGCCTGGAGGTTTCACCCGATGGGAAAAAACTGGCTTTTGAACGCGGATTCGGAAAGTTGATTACCGGGGAGGTATCCGGCAAAAACGAGATTACAAAAGAGGTTATGCTGCACGATGACTGGTCTTCACCCTCCGGCGTGGCCTGGAGCCCCGACAGCAAATGGCTGGCCTACTCGCTGGTTGACCTGAACGGGAATAACGAAATTTTTATCCATGCCGCCGACAACAGCGAGGGGCCCGTGAATGTTACCATGCACCCCCGCCGCGATTCAAGCCCCTTCTGGAGCAAAGACGGCAGCAAGCTGGGTTTTTTATCAACCCGCAACAACAGCGATTCGGATGTGTGGTTCGTTTGGCTGAAGAAATCAGACTGGGAGAAAACCCGGCAGGACTGGGAAGAAACGGATGAAGAATCCGGAGAAAAAGACGAAAAAAATGATACTGTGGTCCCCATCGAAATTGATTTTTATCGCATCCACGAGCGCCTCGAACAGGTGACCGGCCTGCCCGGAAATGAATCCGATCTTGTGATTTCTCCTGACGGCGAAACCTTCTTCTTTGTCACCAACCGCAATTCAAGGCAATCTTATAAAGCCGAAAACGATCTTTACTCCATCAAGTGGAATGGCAAAGACCTGAAACAGCTCACATCCAAAAATCAGCGGCCTTATGGTGTTTCCCTTTCTCCTGACGGAAAAGACCTGCTCATGCTGCGGAGCGGTGGCAAACTTTACAAAATGGGCATAAAATCATCAAAACAGGAGCCGGTTGCTTTTGCGGCAAACATGAAAATCGATTACCAGAAAGAGCAGGAGCAGATTTTTGAAGAAGCGTGGCGTTCGCTCGATCAGCGGTTTTATGATCCGGATTTTCATGGTAAAGACTGGGACAGGCTGAAGCAAAAATATAAGCCCTGGGCCATGAAGGCATCCACTTATTTTGATTTCCGGGACATCACCAATTTTATGCTGGGCGAACTCAACGCCAGCCATATGGATTTGCGTGGCGGCAGTGGAAGGTATGAAACCCAGCGTGTATCGACCGGGCTTTTGGGAATTGAAGTGAACCCTGTAAAAGATGGTGTGGAAATTTCTGATGTGATTTTTAATTCGCCGGCGGATAAAACAATCAGCAAACTAAATGTAGGAGAAAAGATCATTTCAGTAAATGGTGTGGAAATTTCTGACGATATCAATTTCTGGACGATGCTTAATGGTGAAGATGGCAATCAGGTTTTGCTTGAAATTGAAAATCAAGATGGCAATCTGCGCGAGGTGGTCATCAGGCCTACCGGATCACTCCGGAGTGAACTATACGAAGATTGGGTTGAAGAACGCCGTAAGTTAACCGAAAAATATTCCAACGGACGGTTGGGCTATCTGCATATACGTGGCATGAACTGGAGCAGCTTTGAACGTTTTGAACGTGATCTGGCCGCGGCCGGAAACGGTAAAGAAGGAATCGTAATTGATGTGCGTTACAATGGTGGTGGCTGGACCACCGATTTTCTGATGACCGTACTCAATGTGGATCAGCATGCTTACTGTGTGCCGCGTGGAGCAGCCGAAAGCCTTGATAAAGAACATAAGGAATTCAGGGACCATTATCCTTTTGGTGAACGTCTGCCCTATTATGCCTGGACCAAACCCTCCATTGCACTATGCAACCAAAACAGCTATTCCAATGCAGAGATTTTTTCGCATGCCTACAAAACCCTTGGCATCGGCACGTTGGTGGGCCAGCCCACGTTTGGCGCCGTTATTTCAACCGGAGCCAACGGCCTGCTTGACGGTTCATACATCCGCCTGCCATTCCGCGCCTGGTATGTTAAAGCCACCGACGAAAATATGGAAAACGGCCCGGCAGTTCCGGATATCCTGGTGGAAACCGCCCCCGATGCCAAAGCCAGGGGCAAAGATGAACAACTGCAAAGAGCGGTTGATGAGTTGCTTAATCAGATTGACAATCAATAATTTTGTTATAAAACCAGCTTGCTTTTGTTTCAGCATTAAGAAATCACTACCATTTTAGCTTGATTAATTCACAAAATTTTAAAGGGCGTGGTAATTGATAATTATTTTTCAGTAGTGTCCGGTTAAAGTGTTT
>JAGYLT010000091.1 GCA_018400545.1 Bacteroidales bacterium | reverse complement strand
AGACCGGTATTACCGTTTTCGATGCCTTTGGAAATGAAGTTTTCAATGCTATGGTCAACGAAAAGACAAGGATAGACCTGTCATTGCAGCCCAAAGGCGTTTATCTTGTGAAGGTAAGAACCTTAAATGGTACACATTACCAAAAAGTAGTTATCAACTAATTTTCACTGCTTTTGATGGTTGATAAGAATCCCGTTCCTGAAAGGGGGCGGGATTTTTTTTTTAGTGAAATGCCGCCATCAGTAAATCGATGTCCTGGTAGGAAAACCCAAAACAATCTCCGATAACCTTGTTGGTGAGGGTTCCGTTGTATAGATAAACGCCCTGCCGGAAATAAAAATCCCTGCTCAGGAGGTTGTCCATTCCACCCATTTCGCCGGCTTTAATGAGCACGGGTGCAAAAAAGTTGCTGATGGCTTTGGAAGCGGTTTGCGGAAATCGCGAGGCTATGTTGGGCACGCAGTAATGGGTAACGCCCGCATAGGAAAAAACCGGATCGTTATGGGAGGTGATCCTTGAGGATTCAACACATCCGCCCTGGTCGATGCTTACATCTACAATCACCGAGCCTTCTTTCATGCCACCCACCATCTCTTCGGTGATGATTACGGGTGAGCGTTCATATTTTGAATGGATGGCGCAGATCACTGCATCGGCGGTTTTGAGCGCACGCACCAGTTCCGATTGCTGCAGCGTTGAAGTGAACAGGTTTGGATTAAGGGTGGATTTGATGCGTTGAAGTTTGTAAATGGAGTTATCGAAAATCTTAACCATGGCTCCCATGCCCAGGGCAACTTTGCTGGCGTATTCGCCCACAGTGCCGGCTCCTACGATCACCACTTCGGAGGGTGAAATCCCTGTGAACCCGCCAAGCATATTTCCATTTCCGAATTTCTCATTCGACAAATATTCGGCGGCAATATGAACGGAGGCCGTACCGGCAATTTCGCTAATGGATTTCACCACCGGCGATGCGTTGGATTTATCCTTGATATATTCGAAAGCAATGGCCGTGATTTTTTTGCCCATGAGGGTTTTAAAATATTCCTTGTTGCGGCCGGTGAGGTGCAGGGCGCTCAACACGGTTTGCTTCCCTTTCATGTAATTCACCTCGTTCGTGGAGAGGGGGGCTACCTTGAGCACGATATCGGATTTGAATATTTCTTCGGCCGTTTCCACCAGCCGCAGCCGTTCGGCATAAACGCTGTCAGGTGAAGTGTGCGCCAGTCCCGGCTTCACGTTGAATGGCATTACCTCATGGCCGTTTTCAACCAGCATGTTCACGGCGTCAGGGATGAGCGCAATGCGCTTCTCCTGGAATGAGGTCTCTTTTGGTAATCCTATCGAAAACTTTTTGCCTTTTCTGGCCACCTCCAGCATTTCTTCCCGGGGCATCAGTCGTTCGTTGTTGCTTAAATTCATCGTGCACAGTATTTATCTGCAAATATTAAAACCCGGATCGGGTAATGATATTTCAAAGATACAACAGATTGGGTAATCGCCGGAAAATCTGAACTAAAATGTGAAAATCCGGTTTCCGGTTTCCATGTCTTCCTCAATGGTAACCTTAACGGCATCTTCCGGCAACAGCTCTTCGATCAGTTCAGGCCATTCGATGAAACAGTAATTTCCGCTGTAGAAATATTCCTCCGATCCGATATCCATGGCTTCCCATACTTTTTTGATGCGGTAAAAGTCGAAATGGAAAATGCTGTTACCCGATTCTGTCTGATATTCGTTGATAATGGCAAAAGTGGGACTCGATACATTATCAGTAGAACCCAGCCCGTAACACAACGCCCTGATGAATGTGGTTTTTCCGACTCCCATGGGTGCATAAAATGCAAATACCCGGCTTTCAGGAAATTTCTCCAGTAACTTTTTACCTAAATCCGGAAGATCACTGGTTGATGCTGCAATGAATCTGTTTTCCATTTTCATCATCAAATTATCTACCGGTCTATTTTGCCCGCAGTTTAATGAAAGGGATCAGCATTTCCTCCAGCGAAACGCCGCCATGCTGGAAAGTATTCCGGTAATAATTCACGTAGTAGTTGTAGTTGTTGGGATAGGCAAAAAAGTCGTTGCCCTTGCAGAAAATATAAGAAGAGCTTACGTTAAGTTTCGGAAGATAAATTTCGTTGGGATTTCTTACCTCAAAAACTTCTTTTTTGTTGTAGTTCAGGCTTCTTCCGGTTTTGTAGCGAAGGTTGGTGTTTGTGTTGCGATCGCCAACCACTTTCACCGGATTCTGAACGCGCACAGAGCCGTGATCGGTGGTGATGATAAGATCGAGGCCTTTACTGGCGATGAAGCGTATGATATCGTAAAGTGGCGAATGTTCGAACCACGAAATGGTGATGGAACGGTAAGCGGGTTCATCATCTGCAAGCTCGCGGATAATCTCCATCTCGGTGCGGGCGTGCGAGAGCATGTCCACAAAGTTGTAAACAATTACGTTGAGGTTGTTCGACAATAAATTCGAAAGATTGTCCACCAGCTTACGTCCGGCATTCAGGTTAAGGATTTTATGATACGACAGCTTGATGTCTTTCCCGTGTCGTTTCAGTTGTTCACGGAGCAATTCTTCTTCGTACTGATTTTTGGTTCCTTCTTCATCTTCATTTACCCAGTATTTGCGATAACGCTTTTCAATTTCGGACGGGAGCATACCTGAAAACATTGCATTTCGGGCATACTGTGTTGTGGTGGGTAGAATGCTGTAATAAATGTCGTCGTTCTCGATACGGAAAAACTGTTCCATCAACGGCTGCAAAACTTTCCACTGGTCGTAGCGCAGGTTATCAATCAGGACCAGAAATGTGTTGGAATCTTTGTTGATATGCGGGAGCACCCTTTCTTTGAGCAAAGTGTGCGAAAGCACCGGTTTATCATCCGTTCTGCCGTTTATCCAGTTGAGGTAATTCTTTTCGATGAATTTTGTGAATACCTGGTTGGCTTCCTCTTTTTGCATTTTCAAAACCTCCATGATGCCTTCGTCTTCCGACCTGGCCAGATCCAGTTCCCAGCGGGTTAACTTTTTATACACGTCAATCCATTCGCTGTGGCTCAGGTTGTTAGAAAGTTCCATCCCGATATTTCGAAAATCCTGCTGATAGGCGTGGGTTTTCTTTTCGCTGACGATTTTCCGGTTTTCCAGGTTCTTTTTGAGGCTCAGCAAAATCTGGTTGGGTTTCACCGGTTTTATCAGATAATCTGAAATATTGGAGCCAATGGCGTCTTCCATGATGGTTTCCTCTTCGCTTTTGGTGATCATCACCACAGGAAGGTTGGGTTGCAGTTGCTTAATCTCGGCCAGGGTTTCAATTCCCGACATGCCCGGCATATTTTCATCCAGGAAAACAATGTCGAAGGGTTGTTCTTTCATGATGTCGAGGGCTTCGTCACCATTATTGGAGGTGTGAACTTCATAGCCCTTTTGTTCAAGGAATATGATATGTGGTTTTAGCAATTCAATTTCATCATCAGCCCACAAAATTTTGATTTTATCCATACAACAGCGGAGGTTTAATTATTAGATGTATTTTTGTGATTTTCTCAAAGTTAGTATTAAACAGGCTTTGGGTGCTTATTATTTCATGATCTTAATATTTTTTAACCTCGCTGCAAAAGCGCTCGATATTATATGAAAATGCTTTTTAAATTATCACACTTTAAAAAGCAATATTGATTAGAAACGCTGGAATTTGAACCTCAGACAACGCAATAAAAAGAAGATCATCAACGATCCGGTTTACGGATTTATCAGCCTGCCCAGCGAAATCATCTTCGATATCATCGAACACCCTTATTTTCAGCGGTTACGGCGCATCAAGCAACTTGGCCTCACACATCTGGTTTATCCCGGAGCGCTGCATACCCGGTTTCATCATGTGATCGGATCGATGAACCTGATGATGCAGGCAGTGGAAGTGCTTCGCTCTAAAGGCAACAAAATTACCGATGATGAAGCGCTGGGTGCATATATTGCTATTTTGCTGCACGACATCGGCCACGGGCCTTACTCGCATACCCTTGAAAATTTGCTGGTTTCAGGGCTTAGCCACGAAGACCTTTCTCTGGTTTTTATGCAGGCCTTTCAGGAAGAGTTTGGCAGTGTGATGGATACTGCCATTGGAATATTTACCAGTCAGTATCCCAAGAAATTCCTGCACCGTTTGGTTTCGAGCCAACTGGACATGGACCGACTGGATTACCTGCGGCGCGACAGTTTTTTCACCGGTGTTTCCGAAGGGGTGATCAACACCGACCGCATCATCAAAATGCTGGATGTGGCCAGCGACGATCTTGTGGTGGAAGCCAAGGGTATTTATTCGATTGATAAATTTATTGTGGCGCGCAGGCTCATGTACTGGCAGGTTTACCTACATAAAACGGTGCTTGCCGCCGAGCACATGTTGATAAAAATCGTTAAGCGGGCACGGCATCTTGCCCTGAACGGCAAGAACATTTTTACCACCAGCGCCCTCAGGCCTTTTATTTACGGTTACATTACCGGCAAGGATTTTCATAATGATCAGCAGCACCTTGCAATATTTGCACGCTTAGATGATTTTGATATTTACACCTGCATCAAGGAATGGGCTTACGGTGATGATAAAATCCTGTCCACCCTATGCAGCAACCTGGTGAACAGGCATCTTTTCAGAACGGAAATACTCAACCAGCCACCCAACGAAAACAGGGTTGCGGATCTGAAAAAGCAAATCAGCAAAACCTATGGCCTTAAACTGGCTGATGCCGATTATTTTGTGGTGCACGACCAGGCGCATAACAGCGCTTATAATCTCCGCCACGATCGTATTATGATCATGTTTCGCGATGGCAGCACCAGCGATTATTCGGATGTTTCCGATCAGATCAACCATGAACTCGCCACCAAAACTGTAATTAAATATTTTATCTGCTATCCCAAACAATTTGATGCATACATTCAGTTTTAAACATTTTTTATGGGATATTCGAAATATAAGTAAATTGCGCAAATTTTTACGTACAAATTGACTATAATAACATGATTTTCAAAGCAAAAGAGATTGCAGAATTGCTTAGAGGAAAGGTAGAAGGGGATGCCAATGCCGAGGTAAGTAAACTATCGAAGATAGAGGAAGGCGAGCCCGGTTCCCTGTCATTTTTGGCCAATCCAAAATACACCCAGTTTATCTATAGTTCCAAAGCTTCAGTGGTCATTGTATCAGATGACTTCAATGCCGAGGCAGAGGTAAAGCCAACCCTGATCAGGGTAAAGGATGCATATGGCGCTTTTGCACAGCTCCTGGAGGTTTATAACAAGATCAAACTCGATAAAAAAGGAATTTCCGATCAGGCTACAATTGCGGGCTCAGCAAAAATCGGGAAAGATGTGTACATTGGCCCGCAGGTGGTAATTGGCGAAAATGCTGAAATTGGCGACAACGCAAAAATATATCCCCAAACCTATGTTGGTGATAATTCAAAGGTGGGCACCGGGACGACCATTTTTGCCGGGGGCAAAATATATTCCGATATTAAAATCGGGAAATATTGTGTGATCCACTCCGGAGTAGTTCTGGGTGCCGATGGCTTTGGATTTGCCCCGCAGGCAGATAATAATTACCAGAAAATTGCCCAGATCGGGGATGTAATTATCGAGGACAATGTAGAAATAGGCGCCAACACCACCATCGATCGTGCAACACTGGGTTCTACCATCATCCGCAAAGGTGCAAAGCTGGATAACCTCATTCAGATAGCACATAATGTGGAGGTCGGTGAAAACACCGTTATCGCAGCCCAGTCAGGAATTGCCGGTTCCACAAAAGTGGGCAGAAACTGTATGATCGCTGCGCAGGTTGGAATTATCGGGCATATTAAAATTGGTGATAATGTAAAAATTGCTGCCCAGTCGGGTGTGAGTGCCAGCGTAAAAGAAGACGCCATCATCTTTGGTTCACCGGCCTTCGATGCCCGCGACTACCGCCGGGCATATGTTCACTTCAGGAACCTCCAGAAAATTGTGGACAGAATAGATAAACTCGAAAAAAATGCAGGCGAAAAATCTTAAATATTCCTATTTATTCCATCATTTCAGCAACATAAAAGCCTAAATTTTAAAATTTTAATACTTTTGCACACCAAATTTTGAGCCTGGACTAATGATATCTTTTCCGGATTCTGACAGGGCTAATCAGGTTTGTTTTACCATCCTGATCGGTTCGGTAAACCAAGTTCGGAAATGAGTTCATCCGGCATAAAACAGGATAATAGTTCAGGAAAAGATTGTATTAAGTATTTAAAATTTACCTGAATACATTCATGACATTGCAAAAAACGATTGATAAGCCTGTAACAGTTTCCGGCCTCGGGCTGCATACAGGTGCCAAAGTTAATCTTACCTTCAGGCCTGCCCCCGAAAACCACGGATTTGTTTTCAAGCGCATTGATATTGAAGGGCAGCCCGAAATAGCAGCCGCTGTAGAAA
Organism: Bacteroidales bacterium; assembly: GCA_018400545.1. Next base: position 1,832 of record JAGYLT010000091.1, on the reverse strand, counting down.
ATGTGGACAGCACCGACCGTGGCACCTGCCTAACTAAAGGTGATGCGAAAGTACATACTGTTGAACATGCGCTTTCGGCACTTACCGGCCTGGATATCGATAACTGTATCCTGGAAGTGGATGGCCCGGAGATGCCCATTAAAGATGGTAGTGCAAAATTCTTTATCGAAGCGCTGAAAAGTGTTGGAATAGTTGAGCAAAAAGCGGAGCGGGAGTACTATGAAATAAACGAGGTATTAACCTGGACCGATCCGGAAAGCAAAATCGAATTGATGGCCGTACCTGCAAGTGAATACAGGTTGTCGGTGATGATTGATTTTGAAACACAGGTGCTTTCCACACAAAATGCCCAACTCGACAGACTTGAGGATTTTGCAGAGGAGATTGCTCCCTGCCGCACCTTTGTGTTTTTGCATGAGCTGGAATATCTCCTGCACAACAACCTCATCAAAGGTGGTGATCTGAGCAATGCCATTGTTTTTGTGAATAAAGCCGTAAGCCAGGAAGAACTCGACAGGTTGGCCAGGTTGTTTAACAAACCCAAAGTGGACGTAAAACCGGAAGGGATTCTTAATAATCTGGATCTTTATTTCAACAACGAGCCCGCCCGGCACAAGCTGCTGGATGTGGTTGGTGATCTTACCCTGGCAGGTAAGCGCATCAAAGGGCATATTATCGCCAGCCGGCCGGGACATGCCGCAAACGTTGCATTTGTGAAAGTAATTAAAAAACATTTTGAAGACAAAGCGAATAATGAGATACCAGTTTATAATCCCAATAAAAAACCTATTTATGATGTGAACGACATCATGCGTTTTTTACCCCACCGTCCGCCATTTTTGTTTGTGGATAAAATAATTGAAATGAGCGATACGCATGTGGTGGGCGTGAAAAGCGTGACCATGAATGAAACGTTTTTTGTGGGACACTTTCCGGGAGAACCCGTAATGCCGGGTGTAATACAGGTAGAGGCTATGGCACAGGTGGGTGGTGTGCTTGCCCTGAACAGCGTTCCCGATCCCGAAAATTACCTGACCTTTTTCCTCAAAATTGAAGAAGTAAAATTTAGAAACCGAGTTGTGCCCGGTGATACCATTATATTTAAGCTTCAACTTGTTAACCCGATCAGACGCGGATTGGTTTATATGAGCGGCAGCGCATACGTTGGAAATAATGTGGTGATGGAAGCACGGATGTTAGCACGGCTGATTAAAAAAGACTAAAAATATGAACCAACCACTCGCATATGTACATCCTCAGGCCAGGGTAGCCAAAAATGTGGTTATCGAGCCCTTTGTAAATATCGAAAAAAATGTGGAGATCGGTGAAGGTACCTGGATCGGTTCCAATGTAACCATTATGGAAGGGGCGCGGATCGGTAAAAACTGCAAGGTTTTCCCCGGTGCAGTAATTTCAGCCATCCCCCAGGACCTCAAATATGCCGGTGAGGATACACTGGTAAAAATCGGTGACAACGTAACCGTAAGGGAATTTGTGACCATCAATCGCGGAACCAAAGCCAACAACGAAACCGTAATCGGCGATAACTGCCTGCTGATGGCTTATGTGCATATTGCCCACGACTGCGTGATTGGTAACAACGTGATTCTGGCAAATGCTGCCACCCTGGCGGGCCATATTTTCATCGACGACTGGGCGATTATTGGGGGTATGACTGCAATTCACCAGTTTGTGCAGGTGGGCGCCCATAGCTTCCTTTCAGGAGGTGTGCTGGTGAGAAAAGATGTGCCGCCCTTCGCCAAAGGTGCTCGCGAGCCGCTTTCGTATGTGGGTATCAACTCCATCGGATTGCGAAGACGCGGATTTACCAA
>JAGYLT010000090.1 GCA_018400545.1 Bacteroidales bacterium | reverse complement strand
TGCCATATTCATCAACAAAGCCGATGGTGACAACCTGAACAATGCCCGGCGGGCACAATCCGAATACAAAAACGCCCTTCATCTTTTTCCGCCTACCCAATCGGGGTGGATACCCAAAGTTGGCACCTGCTCAGCAAACACCAAAGCAGGAATTCCGGAAGTCTGGAAAACCATAAAATCTTACGAAAATTTCACTAAAACCAATGGCTTTTTTGAGCAGAAACGAAAGGAACAGAAAAACCTCATTATGTTCGAAAGCATCAATGAGCGGCTAAAAAATGATTTCTATGAAAATGAAACCGTAAGGCAAAACCTTGAAAGCATCATCGCAAGCCTGCAATCCGATAAAATCAGTTCTTATGTAGCTGCACAAAAATTGCTGGACATCTATTTTGAATCCAAACAGCAAAACCCTGGCCGATGAATTACCTGGCTCATCTTTACCTTTCCTTTGACCATGAAGAGATCATGGTAGGCAACTATATTGCCGATTCGGTGAAAGGGAAACAGGTGAATAACTTTTCTGAAAATATTCAAAAGGGCATTTATCTGCACCGCAGGATCGACGAATATACGGACAATCACCCTGACGTTGAAAAAAGCAAAGCACGTATAAGAGAAATATACCGAAAATATTCAGGGGTGGTTGTTGATATGTATTATGATCACTACCTTGCTGTGGGCTGGAGAACTTACTCTGATATACCACTGTTGCAATTCACCAAATCAGCTTACCGTACCCTTTTCCGATATTATTTTTCCCTGCCTCCGAGGATGAAAAAAATTCTGCCTGCCATGGCCGTTGGAAACTGGCTGGCTTCTTATGCTGATGTGGATAATATTGGCCTGGCGCTACAGGGCATGTCACGGCGGACGACTTTTGATTCTGGTATCGAAAATGGAAAGCAACAGCTCATCGAACATTATGACGTCCTGAAATCTGATTTTGAAGGATTCTTTCCCGAACTGATTGCATATGCTCAATCCATTATTGAGAAAGACACAGGATGATTTTGTAGTCATGGCAATTATGAATCAGTTTTATCCAGTTTTTTATTCAATCATCGAATTGCACGAATTGAAAATTCGTTTAATTAGCGCAATTCGATGACGATACTTTTTCCGATAGGTTTGACGGTGGCCAGATTCATTATCATCCGATGATTCCATTTCATCTGATTTATCGGATTGAACGAATGGTAATTCTTTTCATTGGCGTGATTTGATGATAACTGCTGTCCGGTACCGGATTTGGCTGGTTTCATTTGATTTTTTTGCTGATCTGCTCCATCCGGTGCATCGTTCGGGGACAATAGATTTTCCTGTCACGCATGGCTTTGTTATGCCCGATTCGGGTTTGTGGGAAACTGCCGTTACGTTTGAGCAGCATTTTCATTCCCAGGAAAACCATAATGAGAGCCACAAGCCCGGCAGTAATTAAAAACAAATACAAAAATTCCATTTCGATTTTTCATTTTTTCAGCGACAAAATTAGGGCTTCTAAAATTGTAAATTCACGATCGGAATTGTTTATAAAAAATCTAAATAAGGTCGGGATTGGCTGATTATTGTTTTACCTTTGTTGATTAGCTCCTATTCTAACACAATGAATCGTTAACTTAAAACTTAATATTATGAAAAAATTTACGTACATCTTTGTAATTATTGGATTTTTAATGGGATCGTCATTAATAGCCCAGGTAGTCCCGAATGGCGACTTTGAAGAATGGGAAGATAATGGAACTGGCGGCATGCAACCGGTGGGCTGGTTAGCCCTATTAAACTCAGCAGCATTTTCAAATGTAAATGAAGTGCCCGGATACGGGGGCGGATCAGCAGCCGAGCTACTTGCAACGGAATTTCCCGGAATTGGTGTAATATCACCATCCCTGGTTAGCAACACATTTCCCGTTAATCAAAACTACGCCAAAATGAATGGGTATGTAAAAGGCACACCAGTTGGTAACGACACTTTGTACATCCTTGCAGCAATGTTATCAGAGGAAACAATTGTAGGAGCAGGAGTTGCATATGTTACGCAGCAAATTAATGAATTTACGGAATTTGAAGTTAACATCACATATGACGTAAAAGCGCAGGCCGACTCATGTTTCATATCATTAATTGCCGGTCAGATATCGGACAGTTTAATTGGGGCTACTGAAGGCACCTCATTTACAGTGGATGAACTTTCGTTAAGTGGGAATGTAGATATTCAGGAACTGAGTCCTGCTTTTGCAGAAATCGGCCAGCCCTTCCCAAGCCCGGCAAATGATTATATCACCCTTCCGTTTAATCTGAATGAGCCCAATGAAATCAGCATTCAGGTTTTTGATATCACCGGAAAAATTGTACACAATAAGCCTCCCCGGGTATATTATACCGGCAGGAACGAAATCCGGATAGAGACATCCAACCTGATAACCGGCACTTATTTCATATCGATTATACCATCTGATGGCATATTAACAACCAGAAAGTTTATGGTGAAGTAAAATCAGGATATAGGAAATCTACCCCCCCTGTTCTTCAGACATTCTGGAAACGGGGGCATTTTTTTAGCCATATACGGTAACCGTTAGCCGCCGGCTGCCACCATGATTTCTGAACTCGCAAAGATAGATACCCTGCCAGGTGCCCAGATTCAGCATTCCGTTTGCTACCGGAATCGTGAGCGAATTTCCGGTAAGTGTCGCCTTGATGTGGGCCGGCATATCGTCAGGACCTTCCAGGGTATGATCAAAGTATGGCTCATTTTCGGGCACATACCGGTCGAAAAACTGCTCCATGTCGCTCCTTACCGTGGGATCAGCGTTTTCATTAATTGTTAGCCCGGCAGAGGTATGTCGAATAAAAATGTTAACCATTCCGGTTTGGGGAAGGTTTTTAAGTTGCGATTCAATATGGCGGGTTATCAGGTGAAACCCTCTATTATACGCCGGCAAACTCATTTCAAACTGTTCGATCATGGTGACTGTTTTTTGTGGGTTAATACAAAAAGAGTCCCGCAAAAATACGGGACTCCATGAAAAATATTAAAACTTAACAACGTTATTTTTTGATTCCGGCAATTTGCTCCAGCATTTCGGTTGTAATGGATTTTGGACGCTCAAGCGGGTAGAGCAAAGCCCTGTCCCAAATGATATTTGCAGCTATACCTATCGACCTGCCAATTCCAAACAATACTGTGTAAAAGTCGTACTCCGTAACGCCATAATGCCACTGAATAACTCCGGTTTGTGCATCAAGGTTTGGCCATGGGTTTTTGGCTTTACCCTGTTCCTTAAGAATTGGCGGAACAACTTTGTAGAGCAGGTCAACATATTTAAACAAGGGATCTTCCGGCATATGCTTCAAACAGAACTCGCGCTGAATAGAATAGCGGGGGTCGGTTTTCCTAAGCACGGCGTGACCGTAACCCGGAATAACCTGTCCAGAGTTCAGGGTATCCCATACGAATTGTTTCATTTCTTCTTCCGAGGGAATCTCATCGCCCATTTTCTCCTTGACACCCTGCAGCCACCGGAGTACTTCCTGGTTGGCAAGTCCGTGCAAAGGTCCGGCAAGTCCGTTGATCATTGCGGAGATGGACTGATAAATATCCGATAGCGTACTTGCGACAAGGTGTCCGGTATGCGCGCTAACGTTACCGCTTTCATGATCACTGTGTATGATAAAATGCAATCTGGCAACATCATCGTATGGCTTGGGCTTCATCATAAGGTGCGCAAAATCCGCTCCCATATCTAGGCTTGGATCCGACTGCGTGCGTTTTCCATCGCGGTAAAGCTTGGCATAGATATACGATGCTATTTCGGGCAGTTTTGCCAACAGGTTTAGGGCATCTTCATATGTGGGGTCCCAGTATTCCAGTTTGTTGATGCCGGCTTCATACTTTTTAGAAAAGAACGACTCCCGGTGCAGCGTTAAAATCGCATTTGCAAAAATGGCCATCGGGTGGCTGCAACATGGATACGCATCAATTACTTCATAAACATACCGGGGAACGATCCGGCGCTTGCGGAATTCATCAACCACATCCGAAACCTCAGATTCAGTAGGAACATCTCCGGTTAATAATAGGTAAACCAGACCTTCAACATAAGGCATTTCAGCACCCTTTGGTTTCGGAAGTTTTTCGAATACTTCAGGCAATGTGTAGCCCCGGTATCGGATTCCCTCGTTGGGATCAAGATACGAAATATCAGTAACAAGCGATTTGAGGCCTCGCATTCCCCCAATCACCTGCGCAATGGTAACTTTGTCAACAACTACATCGCCGTATTCCTGCAATAATCGCTGGGTACGCGGACGGTGCTGCTCTATTTTTTCGCGAAGTTTTTCTTTTAAACTAGCCATTTTTTAGTGTTTTATATTCTTAGATAGAAACAAGTTAATGAAGATATTTGTTTGGTTGCCTTAAAAATTTTAAGCCTCAAGCTTTTTCATCAGATTTTCGTCCAGTGCGCTGAGAAAATCTTCAGTATTCAGATAGTCGGCTTCTGTCATGCTTTTACTATGAATCAATAAAGCCAGGTCTTTGGTCATTTTTCCAGATTCAACGGTTTCGATGCAAACCTGCTCGAGCTTATTGGCAAAATCCACAAGCCTGTTGTTATTGTCCAGGTTACCACGATGCGCCAGCCCACGGGTCCAGGCAAAGATCGAAGCAATCGGATTGGTTGAGGTTGGCCTGCCCTGCTGATGCATCCTGAAGTGACGGGTTACGGTGCCATGCGCTGCTTCGGCTTCCATGGTTTTTCCATCAGGCGTAACCAGTACGGAAGTCATCAGCCCAAGCGAGCCAAAACCCTGCGCAACCGTATCAGACTGAACGTCGCCATCGTAGTTTTTACAGGCCCAAACAAAATTTCCTTCCCACTTCAGCGCTGCGGGCCACCATATCATCAATCAGCCGATGCTCGTAAGTTATGCCGGCTGCGGTGAACTTCTCGTGATAATCAGCTTCGAAAATTTCCTGGAAAATATCCTTAAACCGGCCATCATACTTTTTCAGGATGGTGTTTTTGGTTGAAAGGTAGAGCGGCCACTTTTTCTTGAGGGCCATATTAAAACAGGCATGTGCAAATCCATTTATCGACTCATCGGTATTGTACATCGACATGGCCACGCCATCACCCTGAAAGTCGTACACATTATGGCTAATGGGTTCACTGCCGTCTTCGGGTGTAAAAGTGATGGTGAGTTTTCCCTTTCCTTTGGTTACGAAATCGGTTGCGCGATACTGATCGCCAAAAGCATGACGGCCTATGCAAATCGGACCTGTCCAACCGGGCACAAGGCGGGGCACATTTTTTATGAGAATCGGTTCACGAAAAACTGTGCCCCCCAGTATATTTCTGATAGTGCCGTTGGGCGACCTGTACATTTCTTTCAGGCCAAATTCCTCTACCCGTTTCTCATCGGGGGTGATGGTAGCACATTTTATGCCTACATTGTATTTCTTAATGGCTTCTGCCGCATCCACGGTTATTTGATCCTCAGTTTCATCACGTTTCTGGATTCCAAGGTCATAATATTTAATGTCGAGATCGAGGTACGGAAAGATGAGTTTTTCTTTGATAAACTCCCAGATTACCCTTGTCATTTCATCGCCATCCAACTCCACAACAGGGTTTTGAACTTTAATTTTTTCCATTTACATTTTTAATTTGTGTATCACAACAAACACATCTACATATTTGCATGTGTGTTTTTAATTGACTACAAATTTAGAAAAGTGGGGGCAATGATTATCCTGAGACACTTATTTTAAGATTAATTAACGGCAAAAAAAAGTTCATCACAATTAGATTCGCAATTTAAATTTTCCCAAAAATATATGCTTTTTAATAAAAAAAACGGTTTCCCAATTTGGGATTCGCAAATAAATGTTACATTTGGCAAAAAATGGAAATTATGAGCACATTTAAAATATTTGTGGTTGAGGACGATCCATTTTATGGTGAAATGCTTAAATACCACATCAGTTTAAATCCTGACTATGTTGTTGAGAAATTTGAAAATGGAAAAGAGTGCCTCAACAACCTGTACAAAAACCCTGCTGTAATTTCACTTGATTATTCACTGCCCGATATGTCAGGATTGGAGGTCCTTAAAAAAGTGAAGGAGCACAATTCTGAAATCCCGGTCATCATTGTTTCCGGACAGGAAGACGTTTCAACCGCTGTTAACCTGCTTAAGGAAGGGGCTTACGACTATTTTGTTAAAGATGATGAAACCAAAGACCGGATTTGGAATGCCCTGAAAAACATTCGCGAAAAGCTTACTTTGGAAAAGCAAATCGATGACCTGAAAGAGGAAATCGGGAAAAAATATGTTTTCAACAACATCATCAAAGGCAACAGCAAGGAGATCAAACAGGTATTCAACATGATCGAAAAGGCGGTGGGCACAAATATCACCGTATCGATTTATGGCGAAACCGGAACCGGTAAAGACCTGGTTGCCAAGGCTATACATTATAATTCGTCGAGGGCGAAATATCCGTTTATTGCAATCAACGTTTCGGCCATTCCAAGAGAACTGATCGAAAGTGAAATGTTTGGATATGAGAAAGGAGCTTTCACCGGCGCAAACACCCGCAAAATAGGTAAGTTTGAAGAAGCCGGCAAGGGAACAATTTTCCTGGATGAGGTTGGTGAAATGGACCTCAACATGCAGGCAAAACTACTGCGCGTGCTCCAGGAAAAAGAACTGACCCGCATTGGCGGGCATGATATTGTAAAAGTAAATGCCCGGCTGCTGGTGGCTACACATCGCGACATGGCCGAAGAAGTTAAAAACGGTAATTTCAGGCAGGACCTCTATTACAGGTTGCTCGGATTGCCCATACACCTGCCGCCACTTAAAGACCGCGGAAATGACATCCTGCTGCTGGCCAAATACTTTGTGGATGAATTTTGCAAAGAAAACGACATGCATCTTAAAACGCTTTCGTCGCATGCCCAGGATAAATTGCTCAGCTACAGCTACCCCGGAAATGTGCGCGAACTGAAAGCCATCATCGAACTGGCCGCAGTAATGTCAAACGGGGAAACCATCGACGACACGGATATTTCGTTTACCTCAACCAAAAATGTCAGCGATTTTCTGCTTGACGAGGAAGACACCCTTCATGGATATACCCGTAAAATTATCAGGCACTACCTCGACAGATACGACAACAACATCATGAAAGTTGCAAAAAAACTCGACATCGGCAAATCGACCATTTACCGGATGTTGAAAAACAATGAAATTTAACCAATACTAAAATGAATTCGGAAAAATTATACGATATCACCTCAATCAGGGAGATGCTGGGTGATGAGGAAGAAGTTAAACGCATGATGGGCATATTTCTGGAATCCACCCCGGTTTCGTTGCAGGATATGAACGAGGGCTTCAGAGAAGACGATGCCGATAAACTGGCCAGAAATGCCCATAAAATGAAAGCTTCACTCGATATGCTGAAGGTGAATGAACTCTACGAAGTTGTTCGCAAAATAGATAAAGATTTTAAAGTGGAAGAAATTCCTCAGGATCAGTTGGAAGAGATTGTGGAAAAAATGAATACGGTACTTGAAAAAGTATTTGAGCAATTGCGCGAAGAGTTTAAACTGTAGCTTTCAGCCTGTAATTTTCATCAAACAAATCTTCGAGTTTTTTACCCGGCTCAAGCCATATTGCATGAATTCCGGCTTCATGGGCTGATGCAATATTTACGTGGGTATCATCAACGAACAGCATGCTTTCGGCTGATTGCCCAATTTCTGATTTTACAAAATCATAAATTTCCCGGTCCGGTTTGCGCATCCCGATTTTGAAAGACCAGAAGGTTTTTTCGAAAAGTGAATTAAAATCATACCCAAACTTTTCCTTAAACTGAGCCATGTAAAATTTATAATGAATCGCATTGGTATTGCTGAGCAGATACAACTGATAATGTTCCTTTAGGTGTTCGAGAAACCGCAAATGCGTTTCCGGGAATCCAACCAGGATGCTGTTCCATGCATGGTGAATTTGTTCAATGCCAAAGCTTTCTCCGATGAACTCCCCCACCTTTTTAATAAAATCCCCGTCAGTAATATGGCCGCGCTCCAGATCAGCAAACAGCGGGCTCTGTTTGGCCTGCGAATAAAGCTCCTCAAAATTTTGGATGCCCAGATTGGCAAAGGTGTCTTTTTGTTTTTGGTGACTGATTTCGTAAATCACGCCTCCGAAGTCGAGGATGAGGGTTTTTATGTCGGACATTTTGGTTTGCATCATGTAATAAAAGGCTTTGACAGCTTTTTTGTTTAATTTGACCTCGTAAATGTAAGAATAAAATAAATGGCAAGATATACTGAGTCCCAGTTAGAATGATATGCTTTAATTTCGT
>JAGYLT010000009.1 GCA_018400545.1 Bacteroidales bacterium | reverse complement strand
CCCGTCAATAAATTTTAAATAAAAGTGAGAATAAAAATCCACCAATTGATACAGGCTGTTTCTTGCCTTCTTGTTAAATGGTGTATATTTCCTGATAAAACCGCTCAACTCCAATTCATCAATCAACCGGGTTGTGCTGCCGGCATTTGGCAAGCCTGAATATTTAATGATCTCCTCCCGGGTCAAACCGGTTGACTTTTTAGCCAGTGCTTTTATTATGCTGATATGACGATCATGATTTTTAAATAGCGAGCGAAACAAGTTATGGAACTCTGTGCGAAGCAAACCCGTTTCCGAAAAACAGATATGCTCGATGTTTTGCATGGCACTCAATCCCGGCTCAAGTTCATCCCAATAAAAAGGAATCCCACCAAAAGCCATGTAAAGCTGAATGGTTTGATAGCGGTCAAGGTTGATTTTTCGGGATTTCAGGTATTTCTCACATTCGTTAAGGGTGAAGGGTAGTAGCTTTATTTTTTTGGTCACCCGGTTATGTAATCCGCCTTTGTCATTTATCAGCTTATTGATCATCCATGAAGTTGCTGATCCGCAGACAATCAGTAAAATATCATCTCTCGCCGATGCCCAACTGTTCCAAAAATGCTCCAGCCCCTGAATGAATTTAGAATTGCGCGTATCAAACCATGGTAGTTCATCAATAAACACAACCTTTCTTCCCTTTTGCTTTTGTAAATAATCTGATAATTGAGAAAATGCTGAAAGCCAATTATCCACAGGCAGATATTCACCAGCAGGATCTTGTTTACTTAACGCCGCATGGAAATTGGATAATTGCTGGTTTAGTGTTGCATTTGCCAATCCTGTAATTTGAAATGTGAATTTTTTACTAAACACCGACCGGATCAAAAACGTTTTGCCAACACGCCTTCTGCCATAAACAGCTACAAATTCCGACTTTTCGGAATTATACAATTTATCAAAAACATAAAGTTCTCTTTCTCTGCCTATTAAGTTTTTCATGTCTTTTTCAATTTGGCTGTAAATGTATAATATTTTATAGTTATAGCCAAATTAAAATTTCTATTTGGCTATATCTGTGTTTTTTGGGTGCTTATAGCCAAATTGAATTCGTTTGTGATCGCCTACTGACGAAACCAGCCCTGATAAATATTGACGATTCATTATTTCATAATCCCATACCTTTGCCGGCCTGAAAACACATTGAAGATGAAATTTCAACTCCATACCACCGACACCAAATCCGCAGCACGTGCCGGAACCATCACCACCGACCATGGCGAAATCCAAACCCCGATATTTATGCCGGTAGGCACAGCAGGCACAGTTAAAGCCGTACATTTCAGGGATATTAGAGATGATGTAAAAGCACAAATCATCCTAGGGAATACCTACCACCTTTATCTGCGTCCGGGGCTGGAAGTGATCGAAGAAGCCGGAGGTTTACACAAATTCAATGGATGGGAAAAGCCCATGCTCACCGATAGTGGCGGATACCAGGTTTTTTCACTTTCGGCACAGCGTAAGTTAACTGAGGAAGGCGCTCATTTCCGTTCGCACATTGATGGTTCAAAACATCTCTTCACCCCCGAAAATGTAATCGACATCCAGCGCACCATCGGGGCAGACATCATGATGGCTTTTGATGAATGCACACCCTGGCCATGCGAATTCGATTACGCCAAAACCTCGCTGGAACTCACCCACCGCTGGCTCGACCGCTGCATCGCACATTTCGGGGCCACCGAACCAAAGTATGGTCACAACCAGGCGCTTTTCCCCATCGTGCAGGGCAGCACCTTTGCCGACCTGCGCAAAAAATCTGCTGATTTCATTGCTTCGCGCGGCGGACAAGGCAATGCCATCGGAGGGCTTTCAGTAGGCGAACCGGCGGAGATGATGTATGAAATGACCGACCTGGTTTGCCGGATCCTACCCAAAGAAAAACCCCGCTACCTAATGGGCGTGGGTACTCCGGTGAACATTTTGGAAAACATCGCCCTCGGTATTGATATGTTCGATTGTGTAATGCCGACGCGCAATGGCCGCAATGGCATGCTCTTCACCAGCGAGGGCATCCTGAACATGAAAAACGAAAAATGGAAAAACGACTTCTCCCCTATCGATGAAAATGGGACCTCCTTCGTCGATCATCAGTATTCGAAAGCATTCCTGAGGCATCTGTTTATCTCAAACGAATACCTGGCTCCCATGATCGCCAGTCTCCATAATCTGGCTTTCTATCTGTGGCTGGTTGAAAAGGCCAGGGAAAAAATAATGGATGGCTCTTTTGCAAGCTGGAAAAATGAAATGGTAAAAAAGCTCGATAAACGTCTGTAATTGAACGCGCCACGGAATAGTGGTTTTTATTTTTATTTTTGGACATTCATACAATACTTTCAAGACCTATTATCATGAAAAACTTCCTGTCCTTCACAGCCCTTATGATGATTCTCATCTCAACGGCAACTTCACAATCCGACAACCCTTTATGGCTGAGATACCCCGCCATTTCACCGGATGGAAAAACCATTGTTTTCAGTTACCAGGGTGACCTTTTTAAAGTCCCTGCCGAAGGTGGTGACGCCATTCCTTTAACCAGGCACAGCGCCTACGACTTCAGTCCTGTTTGGTCGCCCGGACGGAAAAACCATCGCCTTTTTCATCAACTGCGCGAAACTTCGACATCTTCACCATATCCGGCAAATGGTGGAAAAGCCCAACGAATTACAGATTTTTCAGGAACTGAATCCCCCAATTCCTTCACCCCGGATGGTGAAAAATTCTTACTCTGCCTCCATCCAGGATGTGGGCAAAACCAAATGTTCCCTTCAGGTGTGCTCTCAGAGCTTTGTGCGGTTCCTGGCTGCGGCGCCGCCGGATCAGTGCTCTCAAGGTCCCCGCGGAAGCAGCGCAGATGAGCAAAGATGGAACCATTATCCTTTCCACGACCGGAAAGGGTATGAAAACGTCTGGCGGAAGATCATACTTCCATCCATCGCCCGCGACATCTGAAATACAACATCAATGAAAATAAATACACAATGCTCACCGGCTTTGAGGGCGAGACCGCAACCTGTATTCAGCAACAACGATTCGAAAGTGTTTTACCTGAGCGAAAAATCAGGTTCTTACAACGTGTGGGAGATGCCGCTGAAAGTCCGATTTGCGAAAAACGAGTTGCCAATTGAAATTCATCCCGTGGAGTTTCAGGCCTGCCGGCAAAACAATGAGGCTTATTTTGATAGAGCGATTTTTATTAGTGGATTATAAAACACGCGCTGGTAAAGCTGATTAAATCGTCATGGATTGCCAAGAAACCTTGGTTATTATGAGGTGTTACTGGTGCGTCATCGAAATGCAGTTTCACCACACAGTGAAATTTTGCTTTGTAAAGCTGCGGGGCGACGCTTCTTGTTACCTCCACGGAATTTAAAACCACCAAAAACATCACTTCAACACTCCCTGAACAGGAATGTTCGGTGAGTTTTAGCCCTGACGTACCGCAAACTACTTTATGCAGGCGAACGCAACGGAAGCTGGAATGTTTACGAAACTTCCATCGCCAGGGATGATGACCCTAATTCTTCCAGGGCCACACTGCTTGATGAAAACCGGTGATTGCGACTTCAGCGATTTGAATTCCAGCCCGAATATTCTCCTGACGGCAAAGAAGTGGCCTTCCCTCGAAAACCGTGAAACCCTCCGCGTGATCAACCCGGAAAGCGGTGAGGTGCGCACCTTGCTCGATGGAAAATACAATTATTCATACGCCGACGGCGATCAATGGTATCACTGGTCGCCCGACAGCAAATGGTTCCTGGTATCGTTCTCTCCGCACTCAGCCTTTATGAATGATGTCGGACTGGTAAAAGCTAATGGAACCGAAGAGGTGGTAAATCTACCCTTGAGCGGTTACAACGACAACCGTCCCAAATGGATGATGAATGGGGACATGATGATATGGTTTTCTGACCGCCAGGGAATGCGCAGCCATGGGAGCTGGGGTGCCCAAAATGATGTTTATGCCATGTTTTTTAACCGTGAAGCATGGGATAAATTCAAACTCACCGAAGAAGAAAAGAAACTTCTGGACAAGGAGGACGATGAGGAAAAACCGGATGAAATTGAAGAAGATGGAGAAGAAAAAAAATCCAAAAAAGAAAAGGAGGACGAAAATGATAAACCCGAAGAAGTAAAACCCATTAAAATTGACCTTGATAATATCGAAGACCGCCATACACGCTTAACCATCAACTCTTCTTCTCTTTCGGATGCCATTGTTACCAAAGACGGCGAAAAACTCTATTACCTCAGTAAGTTTGAAAAAGGCTACGATCTGTGGATGAAAGACCTTGTGAAAAACGAAACCAAACTTGTACTGAAACTGGATGGTGGCGGAGGATCACTTCAAACGGATAAAAAAGGGAAATATCTCTACATGGTTTCCGGCGGGAAGTTCATTAAAGTAAAGATTGATGGTAATAAAAAAGAAAACATCAGCTACCAGGCAGAGCAGTATCTGGATTTGCCGGCCGAGCGTGAGTATATGTTTGAGCACGTTTGGAGGCAGGTGCGCGAAAAGTTTTATGATCCTGACCTGCACGGGTTGGACTGGGAATTTTATAAAAGCGAATACAAAAAATTCCTGCCTTACATCAATAACAATTATGACTTTTCCGAGATGCTCAGTGAGATGCTTGGTGAACTCAATGCTTCGCACACCGGATCGGGGTACCGTTTTTCTGAAAAGGACGGCGATAAAACTGCAAGTCTTGGCATTTTGTTCGACTGGGACCACCGGGGCGAAGGGATCAAAGTGGTGGAAGTGCTCGACAAAGGGCCTTTCGACAATGCTGAATCAAGGCTCGCGGCGGGACATATCATCGAAAAAATTAATGGAGAACCAATTGAAGCAGATCAAAGCTTTTTCGGGATGCTAAATCACAAGGCCGGAAAACCCACACTTGTTTCCATGTATGATCCGGAAAGCGGTGAGCGGTGGGATGAAACCATCAAGCCTGTTTCCTATGGAAAGCACAACCAGCTGCTTTACGAACGCTGGGTGGAACAGCGGCGTGAAATGACCGAAGAGCTATCCGGTGGCCGATTGGGATATGTGCATGTACGCAGCATGGGAAGCCAGAGCTTCAGAGAAGTGTACTCTGAAATACTGGGCCGTCATCACGAAAAGGAAGCCATCATCGTAGATACTCGTTTTAATGGCGGTGGTTGGCTTCACAATGATCTGGCTATTCTGCTTAACGGTGAAAAATATGTGGAGCTCTGGCCAAATGGCCGCAAATTTGGCCACGAACCCATGAATCAATGGATTAAGCCCTCGGCGGTGCTGATGAGTGAGAGCAACTATTCCGACGCTCATTTTTTCCCATACACCTACACCACGCTCAATCTCGGAACTACGATAGGAATGCCTGTGCCTGGCACAGCGACAGCGGTTTGGTGGGAAACACTACTCGACCCAACCCTGTATTTCGGAATTCCACAGGTTGGCACAAAGGATGAATTCGGGAATTACCTGGAAAACCAGCAGCTTGAACCCGACATTGAGCAACGTCTCGATTATGATGTTGTGGTTGAAGGCCGCGACCAGCAACTGGAAGCTGCCGTTGGCTACCTCATGGGCGTAATTGATCAGGATAAATAAGTCATAAAACGAATCCGGATTTCCCGGCTAAACCCTTAACCGGAATTTCTTATTTTTGCCACAATATGTTTTCGAAATAATCAATAAAGCTACAATCTTGCCCATCATTGGTTCCATCATAAAGCGTGCTATCGAGCTGAGAAGCATGAGCGACAAGGAAAACTTCAGAAAGTTTGACGGTTGCAAAGCACAGAAAGCAGTGTTGAAGAAGCTTTTAAGAAAAGCCCAGTACACGCATTTTGGCGAGGCGCACGGTTTTAATGAAATCCTTCGGTCGAAAAATCTTATTGAGGACTTTCAGAAAAATATTCCGGCGCACGATTACAATTCCATTTTTAAAAAATGGTGGTATCGCGCATTAAATGGTGAACCTTATGTATGCTGGCCGGGCAAGGTGAAATATTTTGCGTTGAGTTCAGGAACCTCCGAAGCTTCCAGCAAATACATCCCGGTAACCGCCGACATTTTGCGGTCTATTAAAAAAACCAGTGTACGGCAGTTGCTCTCTCTGGCTCAATACAATTTCCCACCGGAATTCTTCGAAAAAGGCAAAGGCATCCTGATGCTTGGTGGCAGCACACACCTCCAGTACAACGGAACTTATTACGCCGGAGACCTCTCGGGCATTACCACGGGAAATATCCCCTTCTGGTTTCAGGTTTTTTACAAACCCGGCAAGCGGATTTCGAAAGAGCGCGACTGGAGCACCAAGCTGGAAGAGATTGTTAAGAATGCCAAAAACTGGGATATCGGTGTTATCGTTGGCGTGCCTGCATGGCTGCAGATTTTGCTCGAGCGTATCATTAAACATTACAACCTTAAAAACATCCACGAAATCTGGCCCAACCTCACCATTTACGTGCATGGCGGTGTGTCGTTTGCACCCTACGTGAAAGGATTCGAGCGGTTACTGGGCAAACCACTCACCTACATGGAAACTTACCTGGCCTCCGAAGGATTTATTGCCTATCAGAAGCGACCCGGTGTTAATTCTATGCAGCTTTCGCTGGATACGGGGCTGTTTTTTGAGTTCGTTCCATTCAACGATTCCAATTTTGATGATGACGGAAATCTTGTAAAAAACCCCGAAGCCCTCACACTTAAAGATATTGAAGAAGATAAGGAATATGCGCTGCTCATTAGCAGCAATGCCGGTGCATGGCGATACATGATTGGTGATACCATAAAATTTACTTCAAAGAAATTGAACGAAATCCGCATTACAGGCCGTACAAAACACTACCTGAGCCTTTGCGGCGAGCACCTGTCACAGGATAATATGAACCGCGCAGTAGAAATACTCAGTACAGATTTAAATATCGAAGTTCGGGAGTTTACGGTGGCAGGCATCAAACACGATACGATGTTTGCGCATAAATGGTATCTCGGCACCGATGACCCTCTGGATGCTGAGACAGCCAAAAAAATGATAGATGATAATCTTAAAAAACTGAATGACGATTATCGTGTTGAACGCATCGCAGCCATCAAAGATATTTTTATTGAAATATTGCCTTCGAAACTTTTTTATCAGTGGATGCGCGATCATGGCAAAGAGGGTGCACAAAACAAATTCCCGCGTGTAATTAAATCGAAACAAATTGCCGAATGGGAAAACTACATACATGCATACAAACAAAAAAATCCTTCCTGATTTTTCTTCCAAAATTTCCGTTTAACTTATGGAAGCAGCTTTTATTACAAGCCTTTCTTTTTGATGATGGTAATGCGTTTCCGGATGTCCATAACACAAAAAAAATCGTGTATTTTTGCCCGCGCTAAATGGATCCCGGATTCCGAAAATTAAATACCGGTAAGCCTGACAGATCAATTTCATTTTATGAACCCGTTAATTGAAGGAGCCATATTAGGATTAACGCTTGCGGTGTTGCTGGGCCCGGCATTATTTGCACTTGTACAAACCAGCATCCATCGTGGATTTCGGTCGGGTGTGTTCATGGCCCTGGGCATTTTCTTCAGCGACATCACCCTGGTTTTTTTATGCTACATGGGCGCAATGCGAATCATATCCAGCGGACAAAACAGACTGATTTTCGGCATCATTGCCGGAGCTATTCTGATCATCTACGGCATCGTGGCATTCACAAGACATATTAAAATCAACGGCAACGGCAACAACACCAATGGAAATAGCGATCCGGGGTGGCTGACTTTCGTCCTTAAAGGTTATTTTTTAAACGTGGCCAACCCATACGTTTGGCTCTTTTGGATGACGGTAACAGTAGGCGTTACATCGGATTATGGTGATGATAATATCCATTCGGCAACCATGTTTTTTACCGGAGCATTGCTAATGATCCTCATCACTGACATCGTGAAAGCTTATGTGGCGAAGAAAATCAAGACACTGCTCAATGAAAAAAATGTCAGGCGGTTAAATAAAGTGGTTGGAATTCTTTTGTTTTTCTTTGGAATTGTGTTGATTGCCCGGGCAATAATGTCGTACTACGCGTACATTTAAAGTACACTTTCCTCACTATAGGGTTTTATGTCCTTTATATTGAGTTGCAACGAAACATGGCCGTTCCACTCATTTTCCTCCACATGATAACAGATTGAAAATGGCCTTCCACTCTGCACTATCGGCAATTTGTCTCCCTGTTGGAAGGCAATTCCGGCTACCGGAAATCCCGAAATATCGGGGTGGACAACACTAAGCTTCAGGTGGTTTTTCCCAACAATGCTGGCATATCCGGTATCCACAACATTTTCGGTTAAAAACACCGGGGCCATGTTATCAGGGCCAAAGGGTGCAAACTGTTTCAGTACTTTGAAAAATTTTGTGGAAATATTATTGAGCTTGATTTTGGCATCGATAGAAATTTCAGGGATCAGCAGGTGGTCTTCGATGGTGCTTGCAACAATGCTTTCGAACCGTTCCTTGAACGCCTGGAAATTCTCCGGCCTGATAGACATACCGGCCGCATATTTATGTCCGCCAAAATGCTCCAGCAAATCAAAACACTGGTCGATGGCATTGTACACATCGAAATTTTTAACTGATCTTGCCGATCCGGTAATCAGGCCATTCGATTTGGTGAGAATAACCGTTGGACGGTAATAGTGCTCGGTTAACCGGGAGGCAACAATGCCGAGTACGCCCTTGTGCCAATCGGGATGATAAACGATGGTGGATTTTTTAAACGGGTGGGTTTTATCGTTTTCGAGTAATTCGAGCGCCTGTTGAGTTACCTGCATATCCAGGTTTCGCCGCTCAGTGTTGAACTGATTGATTTGCTCGGCCTTTTCGATGGCGCTTTCAATATTTTTGGAAATCAACAGTTCAACTGAGTTTTTACCGCTTTCCATCCTTCCGGCGGCATTTATGCGCGGGCCAATCAGGAAAACGAGATCGCTTACTGAAAGCTTCCGGTTGAAGGCATACTCTTCTTCAACATATTGAAAATCGGTTTTTTTCTTGATGTTGCTGTAATGCAAAATAGCGGTAAATCCCGGTCGCGGATTCGAGTTCATCAGTTTTAGCCCATAGTAGGCAAGTATGCGGTTTTCGCCGGTAATGGGCACAATGTCCGAGGCAATACTCACCACCACGAGGTCGAGGAATTTTTGCAGCCGCTTAAAGGGCATGTGGTTTTTCTTTGAAAAGGCCTGAACCAGTTTGAAACCCAGCCCGCAGCCCGATAGCTCTTTGTACGGATAATTACAATCACCGCGCTTGGGATCTAAAATGGCAAAAGCCGGAGGAAGCTCATCGCCCGGCCTGTGATGATCGACAATTATAAAATCGATGCGCTTGTTGTAGGCATAGGTGATGTTTTCAACGGCCTTTATTCCGCAATCCAAAGCTATGATTAGGGTATAGTTATTTTCTTTTGCAAAATCCACTCCGGCTTTCGAAACGCCATAGCCTTCCGTGTAGCGATCAGGGATATAAAACCCAACATCTTTATAGATGGATTTCAGGAAAGTGTAAACCAGTGCAACGGCTGTGGTTCCATCTACATCGTAATCGCCCCAAACCAAAATTTTCTCACGGTTGCGTAATGCACGTTCAATGCGATACACTGCGCGGTCCATATCCTTCATCAGGAATGGATCGTGCAATTGTGTGAGTTTGGGCCGAAAAAACTGGCGGGCTTCATCAAAATTTGCAACGTCGCGCTGAGCCAGCAAACTGGCAAGCAGGGTGCTAATGTTTAATGAGCGTGAAAGGCTCATCACCACTTCATCAGGCGGCTTGTCTTTTAAAACCCAGCGTTTTTGCATTAAAAAATTTTTTTGTAAAGATAAAAATAATAGACGAAGTGAACCTATCCAACTTGTTATTAAATTTGTTTTTCAGAATATGATTGAGGTAACACTGCCAGATACAGACATTTAAAAAATTTAATTGGTTTTTTTGATATGATCACCATAAAATGCGCCAAATGCAGGAGTAAAATATTCAAATACCATAAAGTGGGTAAGGGTAAAGTAATCCATTGCTGGGATGCCCGCATTCTGAAAGATTACAGCGTGAGAAATAGTGATGAAATTTATTGTGAATGCGGAAACCTGATCGGCCACCGCGTGCCAAAAGGTGTTCGGATGAAACAAAATGCTTTCAGCTACTCCGGCACCATCACAAATAAATAGGATAAATCATTGCATCAAAACCGATCAAATCCCAAAACGAATAGCTTCCACCGGGTCGAGCCGCGAGGCCACCCAGGCGGGGATAATTCCTGAAATCAATCCGATGACTGTGGATATTACAATTCCGATAATGATGTTTGTCTGAGAAAGGATCAATGCAAATGGCATGGCACCACTAAACACAAGCGTTCCGATATAAATGAGCAACAACCCCACAATACCCCCAAACAAGGAGAGAAAAACAGCCTCAAACAGAAACTCAAGCATGATAAAATATTTTTTTGCACCAATGGCTTTTTGAATCCCGATGATATTGGTTCGTTCACGCACCGAAACAAACATAATGTTGGCTATGCCAAATCCGCCGACAAGCAGTGAGAACCCCCCGATAACCCAACCGATAACAGCAAGGCCACTGAAAAAACCCTGAAGGTTTTGATTGATTACGCTTACTTCATTAATCGCAAAATTGTCTTCTTCGCCGGGTTTCAGCTTGCGAAGCGATCGCATAATCCCGGTTAATTCATCCTTGAGCTGACGATTGGAAATGTTTGGTTTCGCCTTCACCATAAGGGTTGTTCCGGTGTTACGGACATTGATGAAATTTCGCGCAAAATTTACGGGAATATAAACCTGTTCATCTGTGGAATTGCCAAAGGTTCCTTCGCCCTGCGACACCAAAACCCCTATTACCGCCACTTTACTGCCAAAAATTTTAAGGCTTTGACCAACAGCACTGGTGTTCGGGAACAACGTTTCTGCAATTTTCGACCCGATGATGGCCACATTTCGACCAGCCAGTGTTTCAGTACGGGTAAAGTATCGTCCTTCCCTGATATTCAGTGGCATCACACGGTCATAGTCGAAAGTAACCGCGTTGATGGATACGCTGTTGTAACTGTCGTTCATACGTTTAACCGAACGTGTGGTGCCAAAGGTAAACGTGGCATATTCGGCTGAAATGGCACGCTTCTGAATGCTTTCAAGTTCGTCGAGAGTCGCCTCCGGCCGGTTCAGATATTTCCACCATGGATACTCGCCGCCCATGCTGCCCCAGGGCCATTTTTGAACAAATAAAACATTACTGCCCAGTTCGCTCAGGCTGTCGCGGATGCTTTTCTCAAGCGAATCGAATACCGACAAAACCGATATAACAGAAAAAATCCCGATGGTGATTCCTGACAGAGATAAAATGGTGCGGAGTTTATTCACCATAATAGCCTGAAAGGCAAAAAGGTAGCTTTCGCGAATGAGTTTTAAAAGTAGAAACATGAGCCTTTATTTGTGTCAAGATTATTTTGTAAAAGTAAGGTATTACAGCGAAATAAAAACCATCAAATTTAACCGGGCGCCAAATCCTTACAAAGCAAAAATAATTCTACCCTCAAACGAACAAATAAACAAACTCTGATATTTTTTCCATAATTTTGTGCCCCACAGTTAAATGATTTATAATAAATTAGATAGACCATCAACATGGAAGGGAATAAAAAGATAAAATCCGTGCTTATTTCCGTTTTCGAAAAAACAGGCCTTGAAGCCCTGGCAGCGGAATTTAAAAAGCAGGACATACGGATTTATTCCACAGGAGGTACCTTTAAATATATCCGTGACCTCGGTGCTGATGTCACGGCCATCGAAGATGTTACAGGCTACCCATCCATTTTAGGTGGGCGTGTGAAAACATTGCATCCCAAAGTTTTCGGGGGTATTCTCGGTCGCAGGGATTCCGGAGATGACAGCCATCAAATGCAGGAATATGAAATCCCCGAAATTGACATGGTGATTGTTGATTTGTACCCATTTGAAAAAACTGTGGCACAGACAGATGCTGAAAATGAGATCATCGAAAAAATCGATATCGGTGGTATCAGCCTGATCAGGGCTGCAGCGAAAAATTATCGCGATGTGCTGATCGTACCTTCCTCGGATTACTATGAAGAGGCGCTCAATATTTTAAAGGAAAAGCAGGGTTTGAGTACCATTTCAGAAAGAAAATATTTTGCTGCACGCGCTTTTGCAGTTTCATCGCATTACGATACCGTCATTTTCAATTACTTTAATAAAACCGAAAAACTCCCGGTTTTCAGGCAAAGCCAGGATGGTCATAAGGTGTTGCGCTATGGTGAAAACCCACACCAGGAGGGCTTCTTTTTTGGTCATCTCAACCAAAATTTCGGGCAGATTCATGGCAAGGAAATTTCTTACAACAACCTCCTTGACCTCGATGCAGGCGTTAACCTCATCAGGGAATTTAAAGAGCCAACGGTTGCAATCCTTAAGCACAACAATGCCTGCGGGCTGGCTTCAAGACCGGATTTGCTGAGCTGCTGGAAAGATGCCCTGGCCGGTGATCCGGTTTCGGCATTCGGCGGGGTGATTGTAACCAACGTGCATATTGATCCGGCAACAGCAGAAGAAATCAATAAGCTGTTTTTTGAGATTATCCTGGCGCCATCTTATGATGACGACGCGTTGTTGATCTTAAAATCAAAGAAAAACAGAATTATTTTAATTGATAACCAGCCGGCACTACCCGATCAGGTTTTCCGGAGTGCACTCAACGGCGTGTTGATGCAACATCGGGATTTGAAAACCGAGCATGTAGATAATCTTGATTTTGTGACAAAC
Organism: Bacteroidales bacterium; assembly: GCA_018400545.1. Next base: position 9,472 of record JAGYLT010000009.1, on the reverse strand, counting down.
CGTAAAGGAACCAAGGCAGAAATGAGCGACCTGTTGTTTGCTAACAAAATTGTGAAACACACAAAATCGAATGCCATTGTTCTGGCCAAAAACAAACAACTGATTGCAAGCGGTGTAGGTCAAACTTCACGCGTTGACGCCCTCAGGCATGCCATCGAAAAGGCAGAAACTTTTAAACTGGACCTGGATGGCGCCGTTATGGCTTCCGATGCATTTTTCCCGTTCGCCGATTCGGTTGAGATAGCGCACAAAGCCGGCGTTCGGGCAGTTATTCAGCCGGGGGGATCGATACGGGATAAAGATTCAATTGATTACTGCAACAACAATCAAATAGCAATGGCGTTTACCGGTTTCCGTCACTTTAAGCACTAAACCAATACTGGCTTTCTTGGACACTAATTTGCTTTGCTGTAAGGGCCAGATTATTTACCGGGTGCTAAACCGGAAAGACTTTGAGATTGTTTAATTATTAATTTGAGATATCTTCGGGCAAAAATCAGGGCCCGTAAATGCATATAAAAAAGTATGGGATTATTTTCATTTTTTACGAGGGAAATCGCAATTGACCTGGGTACGGCCAATACGATCATCATTTACAACGATAAAGTAGTGGTAGATGAACCATCCATTGTTTCGATGGAACGCAGCACAGGACAAATTATCGCGGTGGGAAAACGGGCACAGATGATGCACGGAAAAACCCACGAAAACATCAAAACCATCCGCCCGCTGCGCGATGGTGTTATTGCCGATTTTCAGGCGGCAGAATATATGATCCGTGAAATGATCAAAATGATCGGCATCCGGCAAAGTCTGTTCCCTCCCGCCCTGAAAATGGTGATTTGTATTCCCTCCGGAATTACCGAGGTTGAAGAACGTGCTGTGAAAGACTCAGCCGAGCAGGCAGGCGCACGCGAAGTGCGGCTCATCCATGAACCCATGGCCGCCGCAATCGGTATTGGGATTGATGTGCTGGAGCCCACCGGAAATATGATCATCGATATTGGTGGCGGTACCAGTGAGATTGCCGTTATCGCCCTTGGCGGAATTGTAAACAACAAATCCATCCGTATTGCCGGGGATGATTTCAATGCCGACATCGAAGAATACATGCGTAAACAGCACAATATCAATATTGGTGAACGGACTTCAGAAAGAATAAAAATAGAAGTTGGAGCCGCCCTGCCCGAGCTGGATAACCCGCCTGATGATTTTGCCGTACATGGCCGCGACATGCTCACAGGTATTCCAAAAGAAATTACGGTGAATTATGCTGAGGTAGCCCACTGCCTCGACAAATCCATCTCGAAAATAGAAACGGCGGTGCTTCAGGCTTTGGAAATGACACCTCCCGAACTTTCGGCTGATATTTTCAGAACCGGTATCTATCTTGCCGGCGGTGGTTCCATGCTGCGTGGCCTCGACAAACGTCTCCACCTGAAAACCAAACTGCCCATCCACGTTGCTGAAGATCCCTTGAGGGCGGTAGCACGCGGTACCGGTATAGCGCTGAAAAACTTCGATAAATTTACATTTCTTATCAAATAAAACCCCGCACCCTGAAAACTCGGTAAATTCCAATGCGCAACCTCATCGTCTTCCTCTGGAAAAACCATTTCTTTTTCCTCTTTTTGTTCCTGGAAGCGATTGCATTGTTTTTGCTCTTTAACAACAATTATTACCAGCGCAGGGTGGTGATCAACACCACCAGCGATATTACCGGTAATATTTTGATGGGTTATGACAATGTTGCCGACTATTTTTTCCTGAAAGAAGCCAATGATAAACTGGCTGAAGAAAACGCCCGCTACAGAAATCTAACGCCGGAAGCTTTTCTGCAGGTAGATACCAACTCATTTTTTGCAGAGGATTCCATCAATGAGACGCAATATAAATACATTTCCGCCCGGGTGATTTCAAACTCTGTGAACCGTCGAAACAATTATCTGAAGCTCAACAAAGGGCGGAATCACGGGCTTGAACCTGATATGGGTGTGGTTGCTCCCAATGGTGTGGTTGGCCAGGTGATAGAAGTTTCTGATAATTTCAGTTCCGTGATGTCGATACTGAACAGCCAGGCACGGATCAGCGCCAAGCTTAAAAGTTCAAACCAGGTAGGATCGCTGTTTTGGAATGGTGAGGATTACAGCATGGGAAAGCTGGTGGATATCCCTTCGCACGTGCATTTTAGCAAAGGTGATACCATTGTAACCAGCGGGTATTCGTTTATTTATCCGGAAGGAGAAATGATTGGTGTGGTTGACACATCCGCCATCGAACCCGGGGATAACTTCTTTAAAATTGATGTGAAGTTTGCAGTAGATTTCAACAAAATCCATCATGTGTATGTGGTGAAAAACCTGTTTGCAGATGAGCTCAGGGAACTCGAAAACCAAGAAATTCAATAGCTGAAAATGGTCGGGCGCAATATCATAAGATTCATCATTATTTTACTGTTGCAGGTACTGATATTTAACCATATCCGGATCAGCGGCTATATTTACCCGGCTTTTTACGTGTATTTCATCATGTTGCTGCCTTTCGAAACAGCGGGTTGGCTTTTGCTGGCTTCCGCTTTCCTGATGGGGCTTGGAGTAGATATGTTCACCAACACTCCCGGACTAAATGCAGCCGCCTCAGTATTTACAGCTTTTATCAGGCCCGGAGTAATCACCCTGCTGAAATCCAAAAAGGAATATGAACCAGGCATTGTCCCCGGAATTCAGGATCTGGGGTTTCGGTGGTTTTTCTTTTATGCATTCATCCTCATTTACCTGCATCACACCGTGTTGTTTTTTCTGGAAATATTCAGTATTGACGGACTTGTTCAAACCATGCACCGCATTCTGGCCAGCTCAACCGCAACACTGATCCTGGTTTTGGTTGCGCAGTTTTTCTCTTTCAAACAAGATAAAAGGTAGCCTTTCGTTATCTGATTCAATCATTTATAAAACATTAAAAACGCTTCACTGTATGAAAAATGCTTTTTGGATATTTTTTACGCTCATTATAGCCGCCGCGTGTTCGGGGCCATCAGAAAATTTCAATATTACCGGAGAAATTGGAGACGCCTCTCCGGGATGGGTGGTGCTTTCTAAAGTAGTGGACAACGATCTTGTCCCCATCGACTCGGTGGAAACCACAGATGGTACTTTTAGGTTTTCAGGTACAATTGGCCTGCCGGAAGCTTACTTTCTTGAATTTAAAGCCGATCAAAAATTCTTTCGCTTCTTTGTGGAACCCGGTGAAATAAATATTGGCGGAAATATTGAGGAGCCGGAATATGAAGGCTCGGAAACCCAGGCCATTTATGAAAGTTATGGTGAAGGCATAGCAAAACTGGATGAGCAGCGCAATGCGCTGTATGGAGAGCTGCGGACAGCCATGAACAGCGGCGATACTGCAAGAATTGAAGAGATCAGAATGGAAGCTCAAAATATTGATGATAACCAGAACAACTTCACCATCGATTTTATTAAATCCAATGCTGATAATACCGTTGGGCCATATGTTGCGGTAAACAATATGTACCAGTTCCAACTGGATGACCTGGTGGAATTGCGGTCAGCCTTTCCGGAAGCGGTTGCCGGATCGAAGTATATTACCATTATGGATGAACAAATCGGGAAGCTGCAGGACGTGGCCATCGGACAAACAGCACCTCTTTTTACCCAGAATGATTCTGTTGGCAATCCTGTTTCACTTGAAAGTCTCAGAGGTAATTATTTGCTGATTGATTTTTGGGCTTCCTGGTGCTCGCCGTGCCGCAGGGAAAATCCGAATATTGTGGCAGCCTATCAGAAATTTCACGACAAAGGATTTGATATTCTGGGTGTTTCGCTTGATAAGGATAAATCGCGCTGGCTTGAAGCTATTGAAGATGATAAATTAACCTGGACTCATGTGTCGGATTTGAAAGGCTGGCAAAATGAAGCTTCAAACCGTTATGGTGTGAGCTCGATACCAGCCAGTTTTCTGCTCGATCCGGAAGGTGTTATCATTGCCAAAGACCTCCGCGAAGAAGCCCTGCACGAAAAGCTGGAAGAAATTTTCAACCAGTAGAATTGGTTGTATTGAAACAAAAAACGGCGCTGAAAAATCAGCGCCGTTTTTATTTTCTTCACAATCCACCAATATCTATTGCTTCGTAATCCGTTCAACATGGGTGAAACCATCTCCAGAAATCCGGATCAGGTAAACACCACTGTTGAAAGTTGATACATCGAGTTTGGTTTCCGAATCGTTTATTTCACCTGACCAAATCAACTGTCCCTGCATATTCAGCACTTCCAGGTTGGCAGTTTCAATGCGGCCGAGTTTAATATTCAGCATTTGCTTCACAGGATTCGGATAAATAATGATTTCCTGCTGAGCATCCGGGCTGCTGATACCGGTGGCGTTTAATGATTTCAACACAGATATGCCATTTTCAATAAATTGCCCATCCGCGTGGAAGTTATCATCATAAACCACCATGAGGTCAGTAATTACCTGTGATTGATTTTCCAGATGTACCAGTGTCATGGGTTCACCGGGTTCAAATCCTTCTTTTTCCAAAGTAAGCGGATCGTTACCATAAATCGTAATACTGCTTGTATTTCCGGTCCATTCAGCAAAACCAAAACAGTTTCCTGCATCATCCAGCACACCCATAAAATCACCTGTATTAAATTCATCAAAACCAACCGCTCCTTCAGGAATGGCCACAACATGAGAAATAGCTGTGGGCTTCACATCCGTCCATATTGCTGGTGGAGTGAGGCTGCCTGTGGAATTTTGCGGATATGCTTTTAGATCATCACAATCGGGGAAGGTAATGGTTTCTGATGTTTCCATTTTAACCAGGTATGCTTTACCCGGTTGCGCATATTCAAGACTGTTGATGTTAAACTGAGGCCAGTACAATTGCCAGCCGGCAACTTCTTTAACGATGATAAGGCTTGTGCCGGCAAACAGGGCTTCCACATCCACGGGGCAGGAACTGAGCACCGGAATAAGGTTCCAACCGGCATCCAGCGTTAAGTTTTTGTCTGCAGGCAGGTTACCGGGAATATTCAGTGTAACCTCTTCATCAACTTTTATCTTATAGCCTTTCTGATAATCCCAGGCTACGATTGTGTTGAGATTTTCAGCCGGCCACCATGAATTCTGCATATCCTGGAGTATGATCAATTCACCAATAATTGGATCAAAGATTTCTTCAAGGTCATCATCCAGCGGATCTATCCAGGTTGAAATACCTGACCATCCGGCAGGAATTACAGTTGTTTGACAATTATGGAAGGTAAGCGTGATTACATCTGTTGCAACCAGCGTACAGGGATCTACCGGGTATCCGGTTAAGGTAAGATCTGCCATGCCTGCGATTCCATCGCCTGCTCCGGGCAGATATTGCGCATCGGGAATTTCCGGGTTATCAAAGGTTCCGTCACCAGATGTTGACCAAAGCACACCACTAACATTTTCAGCATTTGCATCAAGCTGATATGAAGCGTCCACACAGGCTGCATCATCTTCACCGGCAAACACTTCCGGAACTTCAAGGATCGTAACAGTCATACAGTCAACATCTGGCAATGTGCATGGGTTGCAGGGTTGAATCGTTAGGCAAAGCTCAATCTCTCCAAGACCGAAATCGAAACCGGCTGGCGTATAAACTGCTGAAAGCGACTGATTATCATCAAAAGAACCGAAACCACTGGTAGTCCAGCTCACTCCGCAAGGTTGCGTAGCCTGTCCGTTGAGCGTTACCGTCTGATCTTCGCAGATCGATTGATCCGGGCCGGCATCGGCAACCGGATTGGAAACGATGGTCAGGGTGAGGCAATCGGTTATTTCTGTTTCGCATGGATTACAGCTTACTGCCGTGAAACAGAGTGCTACCTGACCTGTTGTTACATCTCCACTACCGGGAGTGTAAACCGCATTTTCAAGTAAAGCATTGTCAAACTGTCCGTCACCATCTGAAGTCCAGTAAAAATCACAGGCATTTCCGGCCAGGCCTGCCAATTGGACATCCTGAACTTCACAAACTGTAGCATCTTCTCCGGCTTCTGCGGTAGCCTCCGGCTGAAAGGTAAGCGTTATACAATCCTGATCGGAAGCAGTGCACGGATCACATGAAAATGCCTCAAGGCAAATCTCAACTGATCCGGCAGCGATATCGCCGGTACCCGGCGTATAAACTGCGGTCAAACTTCCGGCATCATCAAACCCGCCATCGCCATTTGTTGTCCATTGCCAGTCGCATGCATCAGACACATCACCGTTAAGCTGATATTCACTTCCTTCGCAAACAACATCATTTTCACCGGCAAATGCTTGTGCCTGTTTTAGTATCGTGATATTCAAACAGGAAGAAATATTTCCGTTGCAGGGATCGCAGGCGAATACTTCGAGGCAAATTTCTACACTGCCATCAGCAATATCCTGCGGCCCTGGAACATAGGTGGCCTCAATTATGGAGTTGTCGCCAAAACTACCGTCGCCGTTGGTAGTCCAGAGGAACCCACAGGCATTTGATGCAAAAGCATCCGGTGAAACAGACTGCCCTTCACAAATTGTGACATCTTCTCCGGCAAATCCAGTTGGTGGTTGAGCAAAAGTCAGAACCATACAATCGCTTGCCGAAGCTGTACATGGAGCACAAGGGTCAGCCTGGAGACATAATTCAACTGATCCGTTCGATATATCATCAAGTGAAGGATAGTAGGTAGCATCGGCAAGGCCTGTATCATCAAAAGTTCCCGTTCCCAGTGTGGTCCAGGTCAAACCGCAGGCATTTTCCACACTGCCGGACAAAGTATAAGAATCGCCTTCACAAACTACATCGTCTTCGCCGGCAGTAGCTACAGGATTCTTAACGATTGTAATGGTAAGACAGTCCTGATCCTCTAAATCACAAGGTTCACATGGTTCCGCTGTAAGACAGACAGTGACCGTTCCATCAGCAATATCCTGACTTCCGGGCGTGAAAACAGCACCCAATAAGGATGAATCATCAAAAAGTCCGTCTCCATCAGTTGTCCAGAATGAACCACAGTCATGCTCAGTAAATCCGGCAAGCTGCACCTGCTGGTCTTCACAAACCGTGATATCATCTCCGGCATTGGCTACAGGAGCCGGCTGGAAAAAGAGGGTCATGCAATCCTCATCACTTTGTGTAGCAGGCGGAATTGGCTGGGCTTCAAGACAAAGTTGTACTTCACCATTTTGAATATCTGCAGTTCCCGGGAAATAAACCGGGTTTTCTATTCCACTATTACCGAAAGTACCGTCACCAATAGTTGTCCAAAGTAAATTGCTGTAGTTTTCAGCACTGGCATTTTCAAGCGTTATCGTGCCGTTTTCGCAAATTGTTAAATCCGGCCCGGCGTCTGCCATGGGCGGAGAACTTATGAACAATTCCATACAATCCGTAACCGCTGAAACACAAGGATCGGTTGCCTGAGCCGTAAGACACAGTGTTGCAGAACCACCGGCAATATCCCCATCACCAGGTGTGTATATTGGTGAAATATTGGTGGCGTCATCAAATTCACCATCACCATTTGTTGACCAGCTATATGAGCTTGCATTGGAAACAAAAGCTTCCAAAACCTGATAATCCTCTCCGGCGAGTACTGAAGCATCCGGCCCGGCATCTACAATAGGCAGTGGTGCAAATTCAAGGGTCATGTCATCGGAAACCGCGTTTTCGCATGGAGCACATGCTTGTGCTGATAATGTTATTACTGCGGAACCATTGTTTAAGTCATTTGTTCCCGGTGTATAAACCGCATTAAGCGCATTGGGGTTATCAAAAGTACCATCACCACTGGTGGTCCATTCAGTTCCACAATCATTTTCTGAACTTCCACCCAACTCATAAACCTGATTCTCACAAATGGTTGCATCATTTCCTGCATCCGCCACCGGGCCGGGAATAAATGTTATAATCATGCAATCCGAATCAGGTGTTTCACATGAGCCACATGGTAACCCTGTAACACAAAGCTCTACTGACCCTGTAACCACATCATTCGGGCCTGGAATATATGTTGCATTAATGAGTGTATTATCATCGAATTCTCCATCACCACTGGTTTCCCAAACAACGCCGCATGCATCCTCTATGTCGGGCTGCAATGTATAGGGTTCGGTTGAACAAACTGTAACATCTTCGCCGGCATCCACTGTTGGATCAAGCACAAACGAAAGCGTCATAGATTCAGACTGAAAGTTTGTGCATGGGGATGTTGGGAATGCAATCAAAGTTAGATTCACTGATCCACTTGTATAGTCGTTCTGACTTGGGAAATACGTGGTTTCCAGTGATCCCATATTACTGAAAGTACCACTACCACTGGTTTGCCAGGTAGATCCACTTCCGTTTTCCAGTGTCGCATTCAATTCATACGTATCACCAAGGCAAATGCTGGCATCCGGTCCGGGATCAGGTTGTGGAAGTAATTGAATGTTTACAAACATGCAATCTGAAACTTCTGTATTGCATGGGCTACATGGTAGAGCCACCAGGCATATTTCCGCAAATTCATTAAGTATGTCATTAGGTCCCGGGGTGTACGTTGGTGTTAATGATGTAATGTCATCAAATTCACCATCGCCATTGGTTTCCCAGTAGAAATCACAATTATTGTCAACACTTCCTGATAAGGAGGCTGTTTTATTTTCGCAAATGTTAATGTCGTTGCCTGCATTGGCTTCTGGAGCTTCAAGCAGTGTCATTGTAATGCAAGCAGTTGCAGCTACTGTGCAAGGCGCACATGGAGCGGCTTCAAAACAAAGTTCTACTGAACCATTGGCCATATCCTGAATTCCGGGCGTGTAAAGTGGCTGTAGCAGACCGGCATCGCTAAATTCACCGTCACCGGAAGTTGTCCAGATTAAGTCACAGTAATTTTCAGCACTACCCTGAAGTAAATAAGGTTCGTCACCACACAGTGTTACATCCTCACCGGCATTGGCTGTGGGTTCATAAACAACCGAAAGCACCATGCAATCTGTGGCGCTGATGGTTGCCGGCGGAACAGGTTCAGCGTTCATGCACAATTCAACCGAGCCATTGACCAAATCCTGTGTACCCATAAAATAGACCGGGTTTACGATGGAGTTGTCGTCGAAGGTACCATCACCCTGGGTTGTCCATTCCAGCGAACTGAAATTAACTGCAGATGCATCAACAATCAGATACTGATCTTCAGCACAAAGTGTTACATCCGGCCCGGCTGTAATCTCCGGCATTGAACCGATTTGCAGAATCATGCAGTCCTGAACAGAAGCCTGGCAGGGGTCGATTGGTTGAGCGGTTAAACAAAGTTCAACACCAAAATTTGCTTCATCACCAGGGCCATGGGTGTAAGTAGGATTCAAAGCTGTAGGATCATCAAATGAACCATCACCATTGGTTTCCCAAAGTAAAGCAGCATAATTTCCAGCTTCTGCATCCTGAAAATCATAATCATTTCCTGCA
>JAGYLT010000089.1 GCA_018400545.1 Bacteroidales bacterium | reverse complement strand
CGCCCGGATTTGCAATCCGGGCATCCACCCATTCGAAAGGTTATGTTAACAATATTTTAAGCACGAGGAATATCAACCCGGTACGGGTTGCGCAATTATACCCGAAATAAAGCTCGCCCGGATTAGTGCCATTGGCATCCCTAAAAGTGATTGGGACAATCCGGGCATCCAAAACAAACCATTTAATGCCGGAAACAACCACCACCTAAACAAAACCCCCTAACCCCTGTTTGTTGCTAAAACATAACATCAATGGACGCAAAGAAAAAAGAAGGCCGCTACGCACGCATTTACAAACAGCTACAGGAACTGCTCACGGCCACCGAAAACACGGAATCACGCATGGCAACCATTGCTGCGGTATTACACCACAAGATGGATTATTTTTTCTGGACGGGATTTTACTGCCTGGCCGAAAATGGCGAACTGACCGTCCGCACCTACCAGGGGCCGGTGGCATGCCAGGTGCTTGCCAAAGACACAGGCGTTTGTTGGGCCGGCATCAATCAGCAAAAAACCATTGTGGTTGAGAACGTGCATGATTTCCCCGGGCATATTGCCTGCGATGCGCGGTCTAACTCCGAAATTGTGGTACCGGTCAGGGATAAAACCGGGAAGATTTTTGGTGTGCTGGATGTGGACAGCAAAGACCTCAAATCCTTTGATGATACGGATGCTGCCTGGTTAGAGAAGATTGTGGCGTTGATTTGATCCTGCAAACTTGAGGCCGTCCAAAAATGCTCCGGGCTGCAAACTCCTCCTTTCAGCCGGGGCTGCCAACCCATGCAACATGCAATACGGCACTGTTGACGAAGATTTTCTCACTTAGGCAACTCCTGATTTCTGTAAGGTAAAGCAAGCCACAGGCATCCAACCAATTGCCGATTTTCGTACCTTTGTCCACCATTTTTCAAACGGTGTATTTTGAATCTTTTCAGTCTCATAGTCATAGTTGCAGGGCTTTCGCTTGAAGCCCTCGGGGTGATTTACCTTAACGGTTTCCTGAGAGAAAAAGAAACGAGCCTGGCCAATAAATCCAGGGTAGTTTTTTTCGTTACCCTCGCAACTGTGGTGATGGCAGCACTGGGGTTTTTTACCGGGCAGATGCTTTCGGCCTTCCTGAGCGAATTTGCCACCGGCTTGTCAACGGGCATTCTGTTTATCATCGGACTGAAACTCATCATCAAATCATTCAAACCCAAATTCCGCGAAATGACCTGGGAGCTTACCAACCAGAAGGTACTGCTGGCATTTTCGTTTGCCGTCGGGATAAATATGTTTTTGCTCGGGCTGGCACTTCCGGGCTTCGGGGTAAAAATCCTGAATTTTATGATTACGGTGGCGGTGGTATATTTCTTCTCAAGCCTGTTAGGCCTGATCTTCGGCAGCAAAAGTTCCAAATTCCTGCTGGCCTCACGGCTGATGCTTGCCGGCGGTGTGGTGGTTGCCGGAAATTCCATTTACATTATTCTTGAGCGTTTCAACTTAATTTAAAATAGTTACATGAAAAAACTGCTTTTCTTTCTACTGATTTCCCTGATCATAACTGCCAAAGGGCAAATACCCCCCGGATACTACAATAGTGCCGAAGGCCTTACCGGCGATGAACTTCAGGAAGCCCTCCACGACATCATCGACAACCACAACGACATCAGTTACAGCGCACTTTGGGATGCCTTCGAGGATACCGACAAAAAATCCAATGGCAAAGTGTGGGACATCTATTCGGATGTGCCCGGCGGAAATCCGCCCTACGAATTCACATTTTTCTCGGACCAGTGCGGCAACTACGGACAGGAGGGCGACTGCTACAACCGCGAGCATTCCTTCCCCCGCAGTTGGTTTGGCGGAACGGTTCCGCCGATGAACACCGATTTGTATCAGGTCTATCCCACCGATGGTTATGTGAATGGCAAACGCGAAAACTTTCCTTATGGAGAAGTTGGCAACGCAAGCTGGACTTCCATGAACGGTTCAAAGGTGGGAGGCTGCATCACCCCGGGATATTCGGGAACGGTTTTCGAACCCATCGATGAATACAAAGGCGATCTGGCGCGCACCTATTTTTATATGGCAACACGCTACCTGGGCGAGGACGGCGGATGGCCGGGTAGCCCCATGGTGAACGGATCGCAACCCGAAGAGTGGGCGCTCAACATGCTATTCGAATGGCACCAGCAGGATCTGGTAAGCCAGAAAGAAATCGACCGGAATAATGAGATTTTCGATATCCAGGATAACCGGAACCCATTCATCGACAATCCATTTTATGTGGATCAGATATGGTTCAACACTACGCTGGATGAAGAAATCATGATCGATGGTTTTGATTTCAGTGTGTATCCAAATCCCGTTGTTGAAAAACTCATCATCAAAACTTCCACCCAACTTTCTGAAAAAGATTTTGAATTTACGATCACTGATGTGAACGGAAGACTGATCATGGCTGAACTGGAAAGTGGTGGAAAACTATCAGAAATTGATGTGGCCGATCTGGAAAACGGATTTTATTTCTTACAAATCCGGGATTTAAAAACCGGTTTTGTGATTTGTAAAAAACTGGTCAAGGAATAGAAAGGAAATGGCCGAAGAATTGTTAAACGAAGATTTAAATAATCGCATAAAGAAGCACGTCCGTGCGTCTTTATGCGATGTTGTCCGTAGCATATGCTACGGATATCCATCACATCCATCCCAACTGCTACAACAAAACTTAACAAATCAAGTATTAACAGATAAACCAATAACATAATAACTCAATAACTTCCCGCTCCATGGCAAAAATCAGAATCACGAAGGCATACAAATTCGACATGGCACATGCACTGCCCGGCCATGACGGACTGTGCAGCAATATCCACGGACATTCCTACGAATTGCTGGTCACCCTGATCGGCGAGCCCATCAGCGATCCGGAATCACCGAAATACGGCATGGTGATCGATTTCAAAGATTTGAAAACAATCATCAAAGGGCTGATTGTGGATGAGCTTGACCACTCCATGGTATTGCGAAAAGATACCCCGGAGGACCTGCTCAGCGCTATGCAAAAGCATTATGAGCGGATTGTGCTTGTAGATTACCAGCCCACCAGCGAAAACATGATCATCGATTTCGCCAATCGCATCAAAGCGGCCTTACCGGAAAATGTAAAGCTTCACCACCTTAAACTTTGGGAAACCGTTACCTCATACACCGAGTGGTTTGCCGGGGATAACGAATAAAATCCGGTTTATCTGCTAAAAGCTTCTGTCAGGAAAGCCAGCCCGACAAAGGAAAAGATAATCCCGGCCAGTAAAATCCCAACTGCATACCAGATGAGTGTGGCTTTGGCCCAGTTGGCTTTGCTGATGTTGGTATCCGACGAAAATGCCCAGACGAACAACATCACCAGCCCTACAACCGGAATAGCCGTAATTAAAATCGTGACAAACCAGTCGCCTACCGCTACTGGCTATTCATATTCTGATAACGGTTACCGGGAGAAGGGTAATCATTAGGTGCGTTTGTATTTTCCATAGTTTTATTATTTAAAACGCAACTAAGATAGTAATTTATCAATAATGCACAACCTCCACTCCCGGATTGGCTTTTTTGAATTTTTCGATTCGGCGGTCGGAAATTCGGGTGTTGTAACAACGCACCAGTTTAAGGCTGTTCACATATTCCAGTTCATCAAGCCTTCTGATGGAGGTATTGTAACAATCCAGATGCTCCAGATTATTCAGGTTTTCCAGTCCTTTCAGTTTGCGGATTTGCGTTCCGGAACAATTTAGTTTTTTGAGGGAGTGCAAGCCGGCCAGAAACTCCAGGCTTTCGATGGGCGTATTCTGCACATCCAGCACCTCAAGGTTACGGACCTCGGAAAGCGGCTCAAGCGTTTCGATGGGATTGTTGTTGCAAACCAGCACCCTGAGGGTTGGATTACTGCGCAAAGGTTCCAGACTTGTAACGCTGGTGTTTGTGAATTTCAGCTCTTCCAAAAACAACAACTTTCCGATATATTTCAGGCTGGTAATCTCGATGGAACGCTCATCCATTTCGGGGAAATCCGACAGGTCGATCCGGCGCAGGTTGACCAGTTCCTGCAGTTGCTCACGCGTTAGGGCGTCATTGGTTTTCAGAAACTTTTCGGCCAGCAGCTTCCACACATCCGGCAGCTTTTCCCACCAAAACTCCAGGTCCGCGGTCTGATAAACCACAAGGCATTCGGGATGCGACTGCATAAAAACAATGATTTCCTCCTCCGGAATTTGGGTTTGATCGCAGTAAATATTTCTCAGTTCCTGCAGCTCCATAAGTGGCAACAGCCTGTCCACAAGTGTGCGATCGAAAGAAAGTTTCTCCAGCTTGGTCAGGCCTTCCAGTGGGCAGAGATCATCAACGCGGGTATCTGAAAAATTGAGGATACGCAAATCGGACAACGACTCCAGGGGTTCAAGGCTGCTGATGCCGGTGGCCTGGCACTGTAGTTCGCGCAATTGCGAAAGGTTCGACAGTGGATCAAGTGTTTGAATTCTGTCGTTTCCGGCAATATTCAGGGTTTTGATTTTGATGATCCGGTGCAGTTCCTCTTTTGAGGGATTTTCGACGAGGCTTACATTTTCGGTGAACACCTCCCGCCATGCCGGCGATATGGTTTTCCACCAGTTCACCAGGTCGGCAGATTCATAAACTACCAAAACATTGGGATTCCGGTTCATAAATGCGGTGGCTTCCGAACGGGTAACCCCGGATTTATCGCAGTAAATTTTGTTGAGTTCGGGCAAACCATTCAGTGGCGATAAATCGGCAATCCGGGTTTGATCGGCAAATACAAAATGCAACCCGGATACATCTTTTAGCGGCTGAAGATTCTCCACCGGTGTACGTTCAAATTTTAGGAAATAAATCTCCTTCAGACCGGTGAGCGGCGTCAGATCATCGATATCCGTATCCGAAAAATTGAGCCTTTCAAGTTTTGCCATGCCCTGCAGGGGCTGCAACGTTTTTACTTTCGTGGCGGCAAGTTCCAGATCTTTCATTCCTGTAATCTCTGTCAAAGCCGTTAGCGAATCTACCTGCGTATTGTTCAGGTGAAATTTTTCAAGCGACGTAAAATTAACGGCAGGACCAATATCAGAAATCAGCGTATGGTTGATGACCAGTTCCTCCAGGTTGGTGGAATATTTCAATGCATTCAGCGACGAAACATTCGTTTGTGCACAATTGAGGTATTGAAGCTGGGTAAGGTTCCGCAAAGGCATCAGTTCATCGATGAGCGAAAAACTGCAATCGATGCGCTTCAGGTCGTCAAGTTTCGACAACGGTTCCAGCGAAATGATGGCGGAATTCCCTGAAATGTTAATGGTGTCGAGCTGCGTGATCTTCCGCACCTGCCTGTCGAGCAGGCTCAGGTTGATCCGGGAAGTATCTGTCAGCGAAATATAGAGGCTGTCCTGTGCTTCATAGGTCATGGTATCGCGGCTCATCTTCCATTTCACCAGAAAATTGAGTTTGGCCAGCGAATCGTTAAACCAGGTTACATCTTTCATTCGGATGGTATCGTGCAACACGATATTTTCGCCCAGCACATCCTTCCAGGCCTGCGGCAAATCATTCCACCATTTTCGCAACTCTTCCTTCTCGTTTAATTTGGTGGTGTAAATACTGGCAATTTTCAGGTCCCGTTCCACATCATCCAGGTTAATTTCGATGTAGCGCGTCCGGTTGTTGTCAACCGTATCGCCCATAACCGTCACCCCTTTCAGGTTGCGGTTCAGGGTTACCTTAAAAAACAACTGATTGTTTTCGTTAATCTGATGCTCAATTTTTTCGATATCGAAGATAAAATGCACACTGTCGAAAAAGAAATCGATATCCTTCAGGTATGCCTGTACATCTTTATTTATGGGCACTTCACGATTTTCATCCAGATCATCCTCGACCTGCACCTTGCTGCCGACAAAAAATTTGGAGAAGCTCTGGTTGATAATGATATCCTTTTCCTTTACCGGAACTTCGGCACTGCCAATGGTATTGAAAGTGAATTCCAGAAACGACACCAGCTTTTCGGCATCGCTGCTGTACTGTTCGATCTCCTCAGCCGCAAGGGCCTTTTGAGCCTGCACCTTTCCTGTAATAGCCACAAAAGCAATACAGATCAGAAACAGATATCCGGTTATTTTTTGCTCCATAAATATCAATCCAGGTTATACAGGTAGTTGATGAGGCTTTCTTTCTGGCCATCTTCCAGCCTGATGAGGTTGCTGATGAGCCAGCCGCGGTTCAGCCCCGGCCGGTTGAATTCGCTGATCTCGAAATACCAGCCTTCAAGCTGAAAAAAATGAAACTTCACATTAGTTACATATTGAAAAGACAGGTTGCCGTTCCTAAGTTCATAAAGGAATACCGACAATTTGCTGGCCTCGAAACCCTGCCGGAAATAATCGCCGATATGCTCCTCCGTTCTGAAAACTTTATCCAGATTCATGAAATCAAGCTCATGGCTCAATGGATGTAAAAACCGGGAGCCCGATTCCTCATCGGCAGCATAAAGCCCTTCGTAGGGATTATACCTTACATCATCGATCACCCACTTTGAACCGAGATTTTCCTTTACCAGTTTCATCAGCAAAGTGACATAAATCTCATGCTGCCCCCTTTTGAACAAAACGATCACCTCCCCAAACCAGTTTCCCCCGTGAAAATCCAGGTATTTTGGATTTCCATCCTGCGTAACATCGTTGATGAAGGCATCCTTTAGCAAACCGGAGATATCTGCATTTTCCCTGTCGAAAAGCATGCGGATGAATTTCCGGCGCAATTCCGGATTATGATATAATGAGTCGCGTGTGGAAAGCTTTACACCACGGACATTTTCCTCGGCATTGAATCGTCTGAGAAACTGATTGACCTGCTTGGTTTCCGCATAAAAAGACTCCAGGCTTTCCTCATCGTTTACAGCGGAAAACTCACCAATCTGGGCAGGGGCCGAAATCGTGCAAAACAGCAATAAAACAAATACCGCACTTTTTAAATACATAGCCGGATGGTTTTGAT
Organism: Bacteroidales bacterium; assembly: GCA_018400545.1. Next base: position 1,400 of record JAGYLT010000089.1, on the reverse strand, counting down.
TAACAATAACTGAGCGTAGCTTTTGTTTTCAGGCGTGCTGTTTTGGTGATGAATGATTTTTTTTCGGAAATAAAAAGACCTTTAAAGAAACAGCCCGCCACATCGTAGATGCAGCGGACCGTTTGAATTTTTTTTACGGCATGGTTTCTACCACCCGGACGTCTCCGAGCAACACATCCCAAAAACCGATGATGCGGCCGCCGATCTGTGTTTGCTTGCGTTCCACGTAAACGGTGATATCTTTTTTAGTGGTGTCCACATATTTCAGCTTATCACCCGAACGCCCCTCGAAACGCTGATAGATGGTGATAACACCTACGTACCGGCCATCGGGCTGGCGCTCCAGGTCGGAGATGTACTCGATGTTAAACCATTCGATGGTCACCTGGTCGTAGTTGAGGGCCATCAGCCGTTCCAGGTAGGTGCGGATATCGTAATATTTTACTTCTTGACGGTTGAGTGACGAAACACCCATTTCGGCATCTTCGGTAAACAGCTCCAGCGTGCGTTCTATCACCCGGTTGGCTTCCGACCACGGTGTTTCCTTATCGCCGATAATGCTGATATATTTGCTCAGGTCTCTTACTTTTTCAAGGGCAAGGCTGTCGATGGCCATTTTGCGTTCAGGACTGATGTTGTCCTGGCTGTATGCTGCCTGCCCGATGAGCAGGGCTGTAAAAATCCATATGATATTTTTCATTGCCTTCATAATGTTTACATTTTAATCAGTTCCAGTTCAGTGATTTTGCCGTTGGCATCAAATTGCACATTGTGAATTTTGTTTACGTTTTTGCCCTGGTCTTTGATGTATTCCAGGTACTTTTTGATGGTGGTGGGCCTGTCGTAATCCTTGGTGCTGCCTTCCATGAAAACAATCACCAGCACCGGAACATCTGGTGAGGCGAAAAACCGGAGTGCCTCGTTGATGCGGGTATTGGCCATTTCCATGGATTTGGTATTGGCAATACCATCGAAAAGCGTTTCAATTTTGCTGAATTTTTGTTCCTCGGCCTGCTGGGCTTCCAGTTCCTTTCGGCGCCGCTCCTCCTCAAGCCTTTTTATTTCGTCCTTTTCTTTTGCGATTGCTTCTTCCGCTCTTTGAATCAGGGCATCCACTTCAGGATCCTGCAGGTTCGATCCTTTGATTTCCGAAACTTTATCTTCTTTTTCTTCCAGCAGCATATCGCCCTGGTCGTTGATAATCATCAACAGATCTTTTTTTGCCTGCTCGATTTGGGCTGCACGTTCTGCCGCTGCTTTTTCGGCGGCGATCTTCTTTTTGCTTTTACATCCGGTAAATCCACCGGCCACAGCCACTAACAGGGCCAACATGATGAGCTTGACCGACAGGCTGGATTGAAACGTTTTTTTCATCTTCCCTTTATTTAATGTTTTGATTT
>JAGYLT010000088.1 GCA_018400545.1 Bacteroidales bacterium | reverse complement strand
GCTACCTGTAATAATATTGCTAAAAATTCCATAATAAATGAAGTATTAAAATTTATGAATATGATTATGTTTTCATCCAATGTATTAAATATTTCTCAACTCATTTCTGATCTCAGTGATGTTCTTCACTTGCCATGCCTAAATACAACGCCGACAGCAGTGTAAATACGTATGCCTGGATAAAGGCAACCAGCAATTCCAGCAGGTTAATAAAAATGGCAAATACAACGGAGAGGATGGAAACCCCGTAACCAAGTCCGGCTTGAATTTCTCCAAAGATAAAAATCAGGCTGATAAAACCCAGTATTATGATATGGCCGGCAGTAATATTGGCAAAAAGACGGATCATCAACACAAACGGCTTTGTGAACATCCCGACAAGTTCGACGACCGGCATCAATGGTATGGGAAATTTGAGCCACCAGGGCACACCCGGCGTATTAAAAATGTGCTGCCAGTATTGTTTATTTGCAGTGATTGAGGTAATTACAAAAGTGAAAAGCGCAAGTACCAGCGTAACAGAAATGTTTCCGGTAACGTTGGCTCCGCCCGGAAAAATGGGCACAAGGCCGAGCAGGTTGTTCAGGAAAATAAAAAAGAACAACGTAAGCAGGTACGGCATATATCGCTCATAATTTTTCTCTCCGATTGAATCTTTGGCAATGTCGTCACGAATGAAAAGAATTAATGGTTCAAGCAGTGATTGCAGACCCTTTGGGGCCTGACCCCTGCGATGACGATATGTATTTGCAATCGAAATAAAAAGCCAGCTTAGCAAAATCACACTAATGAAAATGGCCAGCACATTTTTGGTAATCGAAAAATCGAGTGGCAGTTCCTGATCAGCATCGTGAACGATCACATGATCATCCAAAAAGCGATCCTGTAAAACCCTTACGATTTTTCCTTTGTGCCCGCCTTCATGCGCCAGGCCAAAACCTTTGTATTGATTATGTCCGTGGTGAAAATTGTTTGACATAAACATATGAAGCTCACCATCATGCCAAAGAATAACCGGTAAAGGAACCGTGAGATGAAAATCACCATAGGAAAGAATGTGCCATTCGTGGGCATCGATAAGGTGCTCAATGATCATCTCACCAGCCTTAAACTCTTCTTCGATCACCTCTTCTTTCCAACTTTCTTCCTGGTCGGGTTTTTGCCTGTCCGGTACACCGGGGTTGATAGCCAAAACCTGCATCACCAGGAAAATGGCAATGGCCGAAAAGAGAAAAACAATTCTGAAAATACCTGATTTCTTATTTGTAGGCTTCTTCATCTATTTCGTTTCCAATTGTTTATTCTGCAAGCACCAGTAATTTATTGTTCAGCACTTCCACAACACCGCCTTTAATGGTATAAGATTTTTCGCTGTTGTCCTCAAATTTTAGTCTGATGTTTCCGTGTCTGAGCGCTGATATCATTGGCGCATGGTTGTTGAGAACTTCAAATGATCCATCAAGTCCGGGAAATTGGGCCAGTTTGGCATCACCTGAAAATATTTCCTTATCCGGTGTTACGATTTGTATTTTCATAAATCTGAGGATGCTGGAGTGCTATTCATTTTCTTCGGCCAGGATTTTCTTACCTTTTTCAATGGCTTCATCAATGGTACCCACAAGGTTAAATGCAGCTTCGGGATATTCATCCACTTCACCATCCAAAATCATATTAAAACCTTTGATGGTATCTTCGATGGATACGATGGTTCCGGGAATGCCTGTAAACTGCTCTGCAACATGAAAAGGCTGCGAGAGGAACCGCTGAACGCGTCTGGCGCGGTGAACCACCTGCTTATCTTCCTCCGAGAGTTCGTCCATACCAAGGATAGCAATGATATCCTGGAGGTCTTTATAACGTTGGAGGATCAGCTTTACCCGCTGAGCGGTGAAATAATGATCTTCACCAACCACATCCGGAGTCAGGATCCTTGAGGTAGAATCCAGCGGATCAACAGCAGGATAAATACCCAGCTCGGCAATTTTACGATTGAGTACTGTGGTAGCGTCAAGGTGAGCAAAAGTGGTAGCAGGGGCAGGGTCAGTGAGGTCATCGGCAGGCACATAGATGGCCTGTACCGAGGTGATGGATCCGCGTTTTGTGGATGTGATCCGCTCCTGCATCAATCCCATTTCGGTGGCGAGTGTAGGTTGATAACCCACAGCCGAAGGCATCCTTCCGAGCAGCGCCGAAACTTCTGAACCGGCCTGTGTAAAACGGAAGATGTTGTCGATAAAAAACAGGATGTCGCGACCACCGGATTTCTCATCACCATCCCGGAAATATTCAGCAAGCGTCAATCCGGATAGTGCAACCCTTGCACGTGCTCCCGGGGGTTCGTTCATCTGCCCGAAAACCAGGGTAGCCTGTGATTCTCCCAATTCTTTATAGTTCACCTTTGAGAGGTCCCATCCACCTTTCTCCATATCATCCTGGAACTCTTTTCCGTATTTGATTACACCGGATTCGATCATCTCGCGCAAAAGGTCATTTCCTTCACGGGTACGTTCTCCAACACCTGCAAACACTGAAAGCCCGGCATATGATTTGGCAATGTTGTTAATGAGCTCCATGATGATCACCGTTTTACCCACGCCGGCACCACCGAATAATCCAATCTTACCACCTTTTGCATAAGGCTCAATAAGGTCGATCACTTTAATTCCGGTGTGCAAAACTTCTTTTTGGGTAGTTAGGTTTTCAAATTTGGGGGGATCGCGGTGGATGGAATAGGTGTTTTTACCTTCAACCGGCTTCATGCCATCGATGGGTTTACCGATCACATTGAAAAGCCGGCCTTTAATATCATCACCAACCGGCATTGAGATGGGTATCCCGGTATTCATAACCTTCATTCCCCTGCGCATTCCATCGGTTGAATCCATCGCTACCGAACGGATGGTATTTTCACCAATATCCTGCTGTGTTTCAAGGACAACAATTTGACCGTCGGTCTTGGTTACTTCAAGTGCATCATAAATGTTGGGGAGGGATTGGCCTTCTTCGAATGTTACATCAATTACAGGTCCGATTACCTGGGATATGACACCTTCACTTTTTTTGCTCATTGATAACGACTTAGAATTGTTTTGAAAATTGTGCGCAAAGATAGGCGTTCCTTTCGAGCAGGACGGCCTGTTAACATTTTTTTAAAAATCAATCACTTAACCAATATAAAACCAGAAATTCTCTAAAAATCTGAACATTACCAAAGCAGTATCAATTTATTTTTCATATAATATATTTTTCTATTTTTGGTACTTAAATCACAAGGCCGTTAACATATCCAAAACCACATGAAAACAAAGCAAATCATATTTGCGTCAGCAACCAAAAGCAACAATTTTGATGCAAACCAGATCCCTTTCATACCAAATATGGTTTTGATTTTTGGCAGCCGTCAGGCATTCGCCCAATCATCGCTTGTCGCCGATATCAGAAATGCATTCCCTGCGGCCATAATTTCGGGCTGTTCAACAAGTGGAGAAATTTCCGGAACCAGTGTCAGCGATCACACACTTTCGGTAACGGCGGTTGAATTTGAAAAAACCAGCCTGGTGTATCATGAGGTAAACATCAAAGATTATAACGATGGTGTGGAAGCCGGCAAAGCCTTAGCCACGCAATTTCAGGAAAACGGACTGAGGCATGTTTTTGTGATCTCCGAAGGATTGCAGGTAAACGGAACGGAGCTGGTAAACGGACTTCGCGATAACCTGCCACAGGATGTGAACGTTACGGGCGGAATGGCCGGTGACGGGCCTGATTTTAACCAAACGGTGATTGTGGCCAATAATGGCGAGGTGAAAGGAAACATCATTACGGCCATCGGATTTTATGGCGAGAACATAAAAATCGGATGTGGTTCGTTTGGCGGCTGGGACAGCTTTGGTGTGGAAAGATCGGTATCGAAATCGAAAGGCAACGTGGTTTATGAAATCGACAATACGCCTGCCCTTGAGTTGTATAAATCTTTTTTGGGCGATCAGGCCTGCGAGTTGCCGGCATCCGGACTGCTTTTCCCGTTGAACATGCGCACGGAAACCGATGGCGATCCCGTGGTTCGCACCATCCTGGCCGTTGATGAGAAAACCCAGAGCCTTACCTTTGCAGGAGATATTCCGGAAGGCTCCTATATAAAACTGATGAAAGCCAACATTGACCGCCTGATTTCCGGGGCCGAAAAAGCTGCCAGGGTGAGCATCGATCCGTTTCCGGACACCAGGCCGCAACTGGCCATCCTGATCAGTTGCGTTGGAAGAAAACTGGTGCTTAAACAATTGATAGAGGAGGAAATTGAAGCCGTTCAGGATATCCTTGGCGAACAAACCACCTTAACCGGATTTTACAGCTATGGCGAAATCGCTCCGTTTTTAAAAGGCGCCCAATGTGAACTGCACAATCAAACCATGACCATTACCACCTTTTACGAGGACTAAGATGAAATTTGCTTTATGCACCGATTACTGAAACGACAAATAAAAAGGTTTCTGCCCGATGTTGACCTGGATCAGGAAGGCCTCCGGGGCTTTATCAATGCCGTTAATATTGCCTATAAAAACCACGACACCGACTATCAACAGCTCGAACGAACCCTGGAAATCAGTTCAAAAGAATCGTTCAAGGAGCTTTCGGATTTTAAATTTGCCATCAGTACCACACTCATGGTTGTAATCACCGATTCGAAAGGAAAAATTTCATTTGTGAACGACAATTTCCTGAATGTCTCCGGATACACCACAGAAGAACTGATGGGCAAGGATTATCGCCAGTTGAATTCATCATACCATCCCGAATCATTTTACAGGGAGATGTTCGACACCATCATCTCAGGCAAAGTATGGAAAGGTGAAGTAAGGGACATCACCAAAAACGGAAAATACTACTGGGTGGACACCACCATCGTTCCGATGCTGAATAAATTGGGAAAACCATACCGGTACATTTCATTCAAAATTGATATCACAAAAATAAAGGATGCAGAACTCGAAATCAGGCAGCATGCGGATAACCTGGAGCGGATAAACAAAGAACTGGATCAGTTTGCCTATGTGGTTTCGCACGACCTGAAAGCCCCGCTCAGGGCCATCAATAACCTCTCGGAATGGATTGAAGAAGATATTGAAGATTCTGTAAACGACGAAACCCTTCAAAACCTATCACTACTCAGAGGAAGGGTGAAACGCATGGAGGGGCTGATCGACGGCATTCTTCAATATTCAAGGGCAGGACGGGTTAAAAACAACAATACGATGGTTGACCTGAACCAACTTTTCAGGGATATTGCAGCAGCTATCAACACCAGGCCCAATGTTGAATTTATCTTTCCCGAAAAACTGCCAAAGATCATCACCGAAAGGGTGGCACTCGAGCAGATTTTAACCAACTTTATGAGCAATGCCGTAAAATACAACACCTCCGAAAACCCGAAGGTGGAAATCGGTTTTGCTGATAAAGATACCGAATGGGAATTCCGGACCACCGATAACGGGCCCGGCATCCCCAAGAATTATCACGATAAAATATTTGTGATTTTCCAGACATTGCAGGCCAGGGATAAGGTGGAAAGTACCGGCGTGGGGCTGGCTATCGTTAAGAAACTTGTTGAAGATAAAGGCGGGAAAATTTTTGTGGATTCGGAACCCGGAAAAGGAAGCACATTTACATTTACCTGGCCAAAGGACTGGATGTAACCAGCATTGACTAAAACGATAAAAAAAACAAACACACCAAATAAAATGGACTACAAAGCAGTAAACATTCTCCTGGTTGAAGATGACATGGTGGATGTGATGAATGTGAAACGGGCATTCAAAAAAAACAACATCAACAATCCGCTCCACGTTGCCGAGGATGGCGTGGTGGCCCTTGAAATGCTCCGGGGTGAAAATGACCGCACAAAAATAACCCCCGCGCCAAAAATCATGCTGCTCGACCTGAACATGCCGCGTATGGGCGGCATCGAACTGCTTAAGGAGATCAGGAATGATAAGGCGTTAAAAAATATTTCCGTTTTTGTAATGACCACGTCAAACGAAGACAACGACAAAGTGGAAGCATTCCGGCTGAACGTAGCCGGATACATCCTCAAACCGCTGTCGATGGAAAGTTTTGTAAATGCAGTTTCTACCCTGCACAATTACTGGATGCTGTGTGAGTATCCTGAAACCAAATCATAAAATAGTTTAATCTTGGAACAAATCCCCGAAATATCAATTCTGCTGGTTGAAGACGACCAGATTGATGCCATGGCATTTGAACGAATCCTCAAGAAAGCAGGTGTAAGGTTTCAATTGAAATGGTGCGTTTATGCTGATGAAGCACTCGAACTTCTTGAAACCCGAAAAGACGATTTTCACTGCATGTTTGCTGATTACCAGTTGCCGGGCATGGATGGCCTGACATTGCTAAAACAAATCAAATCTTCGGGATATCAACGGCCCGTTTTGGTGATGACTTCGCAGGGCGATGAAAAAGTGGCCGTGGAAATGATGAAAGCCGGTGCCTTTGATTATTTCCCCAAATCGGAATTGTCGCCGGCCAAACTGGGCAACGCACTCAATGCGATTTTCCGTTACAACCAAATTACAGACGACAAAAAACAAATCGAACAATCCCTCAGGCAACAAAAATTATTTACTGAGGCAGTTACAAAATACTCCCCCAACATCATTTATGTGTATGAACTGAAAACCAGAAAATTCATTTACGTAAACCGCAGTATTTTCCAGGAATTGGGTTATACGAAGCAACAGATCAAAAAAATGGGCAACCACATTTTTGAAAAAACGGTTGACGAGGAACACCTCGATACGGTAACCCAACATCTAAAAAGGCTTTCCAAATCAAAAGACGGGGTGGTGCATGAAGTGGAATACCGGATGAAAGATGCCAGGGGAAAATGGGTATGGTACTACAACCGCGATATCGTTTTTAAACGTGATAAGCAGGGCCGCGTTGTCCAGGTGCTGGGCTCATCATCCAACATTTCCAACATTAAAAAAGCTGAGGCCGAGATGCGCATCGCCAAGCAGCAGGCCGAAAAAGCCGCACAGGTAAAATCGGAATTCCTGTCAAATATGAGCCATGAAATCCGCACCCCGATGAACGCCATCATCGGGCTTACCGATCTGTTGCTGGCCGAAAAGCACAAACCGTTCGTTACCGAAAACCTGAAATCCATCAAGCAATCGGCAGACAACCTGCTGGTGATCATCAATGATATCCTTGACTTTTCCAAAATTGAAGCCGGCAAGCTGGTCATCGAATCTATCGATTTCGATTTCAAATATCAGATCGACCACATTACAAAAATGATGGCCCATAAAGCCCGCGAGAAGGGGCTCGCCTTCGAGACCTGTTTCGACAAAAAAATACCCAAATATCTGATTGGGGATCCTTTCAGGTTAAACCAGGTTATCATCAACCTCGCCGGAAATGCCATAAAATTTACCAAACTTGGTTTTGTGAAAATCGAAGCCCGACTGATTGAAAGCCACAATAATTCGGTTGACCTGAACATCACCATTAAGGATTCAGGCATTGGCATACCTCCTGAAAAACAGGAAACCATTTTTGAGAGCTTTACACAGGCAGGAACAGAAACCAGCAGGTTTTTCGGGGGCACCGGCCTCGGACTCACCATCACCAATCAACTGGTGAAACTGATGGGCGGAACAATCAACGTGAAAAGTGCAGTGGACGTGGGATCGGAATTTTCTGTTTTACTCACCTTTAAAAAAGGGACCGACGAACACATTGCAAAAGATACAAATACGGAAAACGAACAGGATCTTTCGGGGTTGCAAATCCTTGTGGTGGAAGACAACAAAATCAATCAAAAGGTAATCACCCAGATTTTAAAGACATGGAAATGTGGATATGAAGTTGCTGAAAACGGCCGGGAAGGACTGCAGCATTTATCCAAAAATGATTTCGACATCGTGTTGATGGACCTGCAAATGCCGGTGCTCGATGGTTTCGAATGTACCAGGCTCATCCGGGAGGGTGTAGCCGGATCAAAAAGCAAAGATATTCCCATCATCGCACTAACTGCCGATGCTTTTCCGGAAACCAAAAACAAAGTGATTAGCACCGGCATGAACGACTTTGTGAGCAAGCCCTTTAAAATGCAGGATCTCAACAACAAAATCCACAAACTTACCGGAAACAAGGTATTATAAAACAGTTGATCATCCAATAGCTGATTTCCTTGAACTACCTGGTTATAATTTTCCATCAGGATATCATCCCATGAATCCGCAACCTTTTTCTTTATCATCATCGAATTGAACGAATTAAACGAATTTTAGATCATACGTATGGGTGTTGCTTTTTGTTCTGGATCACCACCAAAAATTGATCTAATAAAAATCCTTGCGGATTTTAGGTCATCCGGAAAACCCCAAACTTGTCGGTGCAATTACCAAACATTGATCCCAAAAAAGTTTCTTAAAAG
>JAGYLT010000087.1 GCA_018400545.1 Bacteroidales bacterium | reverse complement strand
ATCGGCGAGCTGGCCAATAAATACAACATCATCGTAATTGAAGACCTGGCCTATTTCGGGATGGATTTCCGTAAGGATTATTCGGTACCCGGACAGCCACCCTACCAGCCTTCGGTTGCCAACTACACCGATAATTTCGTTTTACTCATTTCCAGTTCCAAAGCATTCAGCTATGCCGGCGAACGTGTGGGGATGATGGTAATTTCCGATAAGCTTTTCAACACCACCGCTCCCGATCTGCTTCGCTATTACAAATCGGACAATGTAGGTTATGCCATGATTTTTGGTACGCTGTATTCGCTGAGCTCGGGAACAAACCACTCTTCGCAATATGCCCTGGCTGCCATACTGGAAGCCGCAAATGAAGGTAAATTTAATTTCGTGGAAGAGGTAAAAGAATACGGTAAGAAAGCCAAAATTATGAAAAAGATGTTCCTGGACAACGGCTTCAATATCGTTTATGATAAAGATGAGGACGAACCCATCGCCGATGGCTTCTATTTCACCTTTGCCTATCCGGGATTTTCTGGTGGGGATTTGCTGGAAGAATTCCTCTACTACGGCATCTCGGCCATTACGCTCGACATTACCGGCAGCGATCGCCACGAAGGCATCCGGGCCTGCGTTTCTCTGGTGAAGCGCTCACAATTTCCTGATCTGGAATACCGATTGAAGAAGTTTCACGAAGATCACCAAGACAAAAAGTAAATCACCATCAAGCCCACTACTATTTTAAGAATAACCTGAACTCGAAATAAGACATTCAGATAATAAACTTTTTATGAATCAACTATTTTTTAATTAGTGATACCTTCGTGGTTTTGTGCCTTGGTGGCCGAAAAAAATGCCAGTAAAACTCCAAGGCACCAAGAATTCACAAAATTGAAAAATGCAACTTACTGATTATGTTATAGAAAACATCTGTTTCTAGTATCAAACTCAGGTTAATACGTTTTCCCAGTTATAGTCAACTTTTTCAAGGAACAGCCCCATAGCAGGTGCTGACATCCCTGCTTTCCCGCGGTCTTCAGCCTCAATTATTTTACGGAAACCATCAAGGGATAATTTGTTTCGGCCCACTTCTACCAGCGTTCCTACAATGGCCCTGACCATATTTCGCAAAAACCGGTCGGCGGTTATGGTGAAAATCAGCTTCCCGTTTTCCTGCATCCAGCAAGCCTGCTCAATTTTACACTTGTTGGTTTTAACATCGGTATGTAGTTTTGCAAAACTCGTAAAATCAGAATGATTCAAAAGCTCGCCTGCAGCACGGTTCATCTCCTCCACATTCAGGGCAACCCTGTATGTCCAGGCAAACCTGTTCGTAAAAGGATCTTTTGTTTGATTGATAAAATACTTGTAGGTACGGCTTCTGGCATCGAAGCGGGCATTGGTATCCGGCTGCACGGCAAAAATTCTGAAAACAACAATGTCGTTGGGCAGATATCTGTTCAACTCATAAACGGCAGCCTCCAGGTCGCTTTCACCCACCATCCGGTCCAAATCAAAATGGGCAAAAAACTGCCTGGCATGTACACCGGTATCGGTGCGGCCGCATCCTGTAACACGGTCATGTAAACCAACCTTAAACTTAAGTCCCTGTTCGATTAATTGCTGCACAGTGGTTTCATCGTCCTGCACCTGCCAGCCATGGTATGCTGTTCCGCTATATGCTAATTCAATAAAATACCTCATTTGTGTTAGAATTTCCTATTCACAAAAAAAAGGCTTAGCCAAAAAAATGGCTCTCCAGCCAATACCTAATCTTTTTATTATCAAACAATAAAAACCAAAAATCAAAGGCAAAATAAAGCATTTTAAAACTCAAAATTTAAATCTATTCTAAATTCGATCTAACTATCTGTTTATATGCATTTTAAACGCTAACAACTATTTATAACCCTTCTAAATTCCAAAGCTGTTTGTTCCACACCCAATTTCGGTTTAGCTTTGCGTTGTTAATGAATTAACAACTCTGATAATCAATATTAAAGTGAGACTATGAAAATACCAATGAATTGATTTTCAGATTCAAGCGTTTACCAACTACAAATATTAAAAAATTTATGGCAACAAGCGTACAGAACATCATTGAAAAGTACAATAAGGACAAAACCCGTTTGATGGATGTCCTTATTGATGTTCAAACAGAGCATGGCTACATTCCAAAGGAGACAATCTCAGAGATTGCCCGCCAACTGGACATTTCCCATGTTGATGTTGAGCAAACCATGTCGTTTTACCATTTCTTTTCGGACACGCCAACCGGAAAGTATGCTATCTATCTCAACGATAGTGCGGTAGCCAACATGATGGGCCGTCAGAAAGTGAAGCAGACGCTCGAAAAAGAAACGGGCATCAAATTTGGCCAGGTAACACCCGACGGAATGATCGGCCTTTTCGATACTGCATGCATCGGAATGAACGACCAGGAACCTGCGGCACTGATCAATGGCAAAGTTTTTACCAACCTCACCCCTTTCCGGGTAAAGGAAATTTTGCGTGACATCAAGGACGGCAAGCCGGTTGAAGAAATGTACTCATCATCCTATGGCGATGGTGAAAACCGCAACGAGCTGATCATGTCGGTGGTGCAGAACAACATCCGCAAGAAAGGGCCTATCCTCGAAGAAGACTACACACCGGGAATCGTGATCTGGAAAAAACTTCCGGAAATGACTCCCGAACAGGTGATTGAAGAAATCAAGAAATCGAACATCCGCGGTCGTGGCGGTGCCGGATTCCCTACAGGCCTCAAGTGGGAATTCTGCCGCAAAGCCAAAGGCGAAAAGAAATACATTTTCTGCAATGCGGATGAAGGTGAGCCCGGTACTTTTAAAGACAGGGTGATCCTTACCGAGCGCCCGAAACTCCTTTTTGAAGGCATGGTGATTGCAGCTTATGCCGTTGGTGCCGACGAAGGTATTGTTTATGTTCGTCATGAATACAAGTACCTGAAAGAATACCTCGAAAACCTGCTCCAGGGTGCTCGCGACCGTAACCTGCTTGGCAAGAACATCGGTGGGATTGAAGGCTTCAATTTTGATATCCGTCTCCAGTTTGGTGCCGGTGCATACGTTTGCGGCGAAGAATCCGCACTGATCGAATCTTCTGAAGGTAAGCGCGGAGAGCCACGCGACAGACCGCCGTTCCCGGTTGAAAAAGGCTACTTAGATATGCCAACCGTTGTGAACAATGTGGAAACGCTCTGCTCTGCAGTGAAAGTGCTGCTGAATGGCGGAGAATGGTACACGGAATTCGGAACCAAAGATTCAACAGGTACAAAACTTCTGAGTATTTCGGGGGATTGCAAATATCCCGGTGTTTACGAGGTTGAGTGGGGATTCTCAGTAAAAGACATCCTCGAAATGGTTGGCACCGATGAAGACCGCATTCAGGCCGTTCAGGTTGGTGGGCCTTCAGGGTCGCTGATTGGTCCGGAAGAGTTTGAACGGATGGTATGTTTTGCCGATCTGGCAACCGGTGGGTCGCTCATCATTATCGATGATACCCGCGACATCCTTACCGACATCGTTTTGAATTTTACAGAGTTCTTTATCGAGGAGTCCTGCGGATCATGCTCAACATGCCGCAACCTGCCCTATCTGATGAAACTGAAACTCGAAAAAATCCTCGATGCACGGGGCACCATGCAGGATATCGCCGATCTGGAATCATGGGGTAAAATCCTGAAAGTGAGCCGCTGCGGCCTCGGCCAAACCGCCGGTAACCCCATCCTCACCAGCATCAAAAACTTCCGCCATCTTTATGAAGAAAAAGTGCAGAAAGACAAGGAATACGATTCGGAATTTGATATGGCAGAAGCTGTTAAAGATTCATGCGAGGCAGTAGGACGGACTCCAAACCTCAACTAATTTTAATCATTCACGAAAAATCATAACATCAATAATATGAGCACATTAGTAAAATTTAAGATCGATGGAGTGGAATGTATGGCCGAACAGGGCATCTACATTGTTGAAGCCGCACGCGAAAACAATATCTACATTCCTACTTTGTGCAACATCCGCGGGGTAAAGCCGAGGGGATCGTGCCGCATCTGTACCGTGCTGGTTAACGGTAGGCCTATGTCGGCATGTACAACGCCCATTGCCGACGGCATGGAAATCATCAACGACAACGAAGAGATCAACGAAATCAGGAAATCCATCATCGAGGTATTGTTTGTGGAAGGAAACCACTTTTGCCCTTCCTGCGAAAAAAGCGGCAGTTGCGAGCTGCAGGCTCTCGCATACAGATTCCAGATGATGGTTCCGCGCTTTCCGTACCTCTTCCCCACACGTGCGGTTGATGCTTCGAATCCAAAAATCATCAAAGACCACAACCGCTGCATCCTTTGCAAGCGCTGTATCAGAGCTATAAAAACCGAAGATGGTAAAAACGTTTTCGCTTTTAAGAAAAGAGGCATCAAACTGGAAATCAATGTTGACCCCGAGCTGGGAGACCAATTCACCGACGAACTGGCCCAGAAAGCCGTTGACATTTGCCCGGTAGGCGCCATTTTGCCAAGGGAACAAGGTTATCAAACGCCCATTGGCAAGCGCAAGTTTGACAATGAAGTTATTGGCAGTGATATTGAACAAAAATAAAAATAGGAGAACCATAATATGAGTAAACCAATAGTTGCCACTACATCACTTGCAGGATGCTTCGGTTGCCACATGTCGTTACTCGACATTGATGAAAAAATCCTGGACCTGATCGAACTGGTAGAATTTAACAAATCACCCATCGACGACATCAAGGAATTTACCAAGCAATGCGACATCGGGCTCATCGAGGGTGGATGCTGCAACAGTGAAAACGTACACGTGCTTAAGGATTTCAGGAAACATTGTAATATCCTGGTATCGGTTGGCGAATGCGCCATCATGGGCGGCCTGCCAGCTTTGCGAAATGGTATCCCGATTAAGGAGTGCATTGATGAAGCCTACCTAAACGGCCCCACCGTACGCGACAATCCAAAAGGAATCGTTCCGAACGATGACGAACTTCCAATGCTGCTCGACAAGGTGTATCCGTGTCATGAAATTGTAAAAATAGACTACTACCTCCCGGGATGCCCGCCACGTGCCGAACTGATCTGGAATGCGCTTTATGCACTGGTTACCGGCGACGAGCTGAAGCTGCCTTATGAAGTTGTAAAATTCGATTAATGCAAAAAGGAAATAACAATGGGAAAAAAAATAACAATTGAACCGGTAACCCGCGTGGAAGGTCACGGAAAGGTTACCATTCATCTCGACGATAAAGGAAATGTAAATCAAACGCGACTGCACATTGTGGAGTTTCGCGGGTTTGAACGTTTCGTGCAGGGACGCCCATACTGGGAAGCACCTGTACTTGTTCAGCGCCTCTGCGGTATCTGCCCGGTAAGCCACCACCTGGCAGCCGCCAAAGCTCTTGATGTAATCGTTGGTGCCGGAACCGGAGACGGACTGACCCCGACCGGTGAGAAAATGCGCCGCCTGATGCACTACGGACAAATGTTTCAGAGCCATGCACTGCACTTTTTCCACCTGGCATCCCCCGACTTGCTCTTTGGCATTGACGGCGACCCACTCATTAGAAACGTGATTGGTGTGGCGCTCAAACACAAGGACCTTGCTGTTCAGGGTGTGATGATGCGGAAGTTTGGACAGGAAATCATCAAAGCTACTGCCGGAAAGAAAATCCACGGAACCGGAGCTATCCCGGGTGGTATCAATAAAAACCTCACCATCGAGGAACGCGATTTCTTCACCAAGGGCGCCGACCCCTTCAACATCGAAAAGATGGTGTCATGGTCACAGGATGCGCTCGATTTCTTCAAAGGATACCACAAGCAAAACCAGGCTTTCATCGACGGTTTTGCCGAATTCCCCTCAAGTCACCTGAGCCTTGTGCGCAAAGACGGAGCCATGGACTTGTATCATGGCGTGCTTCGCGCTGTGGATGCCGATGGCAAGAAAATCCTGAATGATGTGGATTACCAGGATTACCTGGAATACATCAACGAAGAAGTGAAGAACTGGAGCTACATGAAGTTCCCTTACCTCACCGGGCTGGGCAAAGAAGACGGCTGGTATCGCGTAGGGCCGCTGGCACGCTGCAATACCGCTGACTTTATCCCGACACCGCTTGCACAAAAAGAATTCGAAATCTTTAAAGAATATACCAAAGGCAAACCTAACAACATGTCGATGCACATGCACTGGGCACGCCTCATCGAAACACTGCACTCTGCCGAGATGATGCGCGAACTGCTTAATGATCCTGACCTTCAGAAAGATGACCTGGTAACAAAAGGAACCAAGGTAAACAAAGGTGTGGGATTGATTGAAGCACCGCGCGGAACCCTCTTCCATCATTATGAAATTAATGACAGAGACCAGATTGACATGGCCAACCTCATCGTTTCGACCACCAACAACAATGAGCCGATGAACCGTGCCGTGAACAGCGTTGCAAAGGAATACATGAACGGACAAAAGGAAATCACCGAGGGCATGATGAATGCCGTTGAAGTGGCCATCCGTGCATACGATCCATGCCTGAGTTGTGCAACGCACGCTCTGGGCCAGATGCCGCTTGAGATTTCGCTGTATGATGCATCGGAGAATCTGATCGACAAAAAGCGCTCATAATTGCACGACAAAACCAAAATATTAATTTATGGATATGGGAACCCGGGCCGTCAGGATGATGGCCTGGGTAACTATTTTGTGGATCAGGCAAAGACATGGGCCAAGGCTCAGGGTTTGTCAAATATCTCATTCGACTCCAATTACCAGTTGAATATCGAAGATGCCGCAGAAATCAGCGATAAGGATATTGTGGTTTTTGTGGACGCCTCGGTGGAAGACCTGGAGACGTTTAAGCTGGATGAGATTACCCCCGATGCCAAAGTTGAATTCTCCATGCACGCCGTTTCTGCCTCCTATGTTGTACACCTTTGTAAGGATATTTACGGCAAATCGCCAAAATCATTTTTACTGCACATCAAAGGTTACGCATGGGAATTTATGGAAGGGATCACCTCCCGGGCCTTGCAGAATTTCGGGCAGGCATTCGAATACATGAAGCCTTTTCTGGCCGATCCGCAAAAATTAATGACCCATCATTGAATTTGATTAATTTAAAAACAAAAACTTATGACTACAAATACCAAATATTTGGGCCTTGAATTAAAAAACCCGATCATCGTGAGCAGCTCGCGGCTGACCGGATCGTATGACAAGGTGGTTGAGTGCGCCGAAAACGGAGCTGGCGCTGTGGTAATAAAATCATTGTTCGAAGAACAAATCATCTCGAACATTGATGAAAAACTGAGGGACAATGAAATGTATTTCTGGTATCCCGAAGCCACCGATTTCGTAAAAGGCATCTCGAAAGAGCACGGCGTTAAGGAATATCTTAAACTGATCGAAAAAGTTAAAGCCAACGTTTCCATTCCGGTAATTGCCAGTGTAAATTGTACCACATCCCAGGAATGGCCGGTTTTTGCAAAAGAACTTGAAGCGGCCGGAGCGGACGCCATCGAGTTGAACATCGCCATCTTCCCCTTCAACGAACACGTGGAAAGCAAGGACATCGAAAACCTTTACCTCGATATTCTTAAGCAGGTAAAATCGCATGTTACCATTCCGGTAAGCGTTAAACTGGGGCCATGTTTCACCAACATCAGCAGGATGGTTTCATTGCTGGATGCAGCCGGCGCTGACGGCGTGGTTTTATTCAACCGCTTCTTCCGCCCCGACATCGATATCGATAAGGCAAAGCCGATTTACAACAATTACCTCAGCGAGCCGTCGGAGATGACACAATCGCTACGCTGGGTGGGCATTATGTCGAACAAAGTGAAATGCGACATTGCCGCCAACACGGGAATCCATGATTACCAGGGCGTCATCAAGCAAATCATGGCTGGTGCTTCTGCTACCCAGATTTGCTCCACACTTTACAAAAAAGGCCTCCCCTACATTCAAACGATTCTCACCGATCTCGAAAACTGGATGAGAGAAAACAAGATTGAATCGATTGATGAACTGCGCGGTAAAATCCATATCGGATCAGAAAACTCCGCCGAATTTGAGCGTGTGCAGTTTATGCGCAAAACCACCGGCGTTTTCAACTAAGCAATATTTGCAACCTGCATATCAAAAACCCCGGCAGTAAGCATTGCCGGGGTTTTTGGCTTTGAGGGTTTTGACGTTTCATTGTCCTATCGGACGAATGAAAGTCCCTTGCTGCAAAAGACCTTGAATCGTCCGATTTCGAAAAATCGGAATTCAAGCGTAAACAAGTTAAGGGAAGATGAGGATTGCAACCCTGATCCGGAGAATTGAAGTTATTTCCAATTTTAGGTTTGCGTTTCCCTCGTGCCTCAGGCTGCGAAACCTTTACATTCTTTCTGAAAGTTAAACCTGACAGGTGGGGTGTAAAATTTGAATTCTGTTTTTACGTCCCATTTTAAAAAATAATGCGATGATAGTTAGGTGTCTTTTTCAAGTAAGCAACCTGAAATAGATTTCTCAGTCCCCGAT
>JAGYLT010000086.1 GCA_018400545.1 Bacteroidales bacterium | reverse complement strand
GTTAACATAGCCTTCAGGCTAAGGAAAAAGATAAAAAAACCCGGTACGGGTTTAGGTATTGTAGCAAATGAAGTGCATAGAGGGTCCCCAAGCCAGTATGGGTTGCGCTTAGGTTTGAATTTTAATGCGCTCAACCCGTACCGGGTTGCAACGTCCTTGTTGTTAATTATATACTACAATATCTGAACCCGTACCGGGTTCTACTCGCATGAAAGGATTGGCAAAACATAAAACAATGCCACAGATTTTCACAGATTATCTGTGTTTATCCGTGTAATCTGTGGTGAATCTTCCTGTGGTGAATCTTTAATATCCCAGGGTTTTAAGCATGGATTTAAAGCTTTGTTCCTTGGCGAAGAGCCGTGGGAACCATGCGCCGTTTTCATCTTTGTCGATGATGATATGCTTGGGGGCCGGGATGAGGCAGTGCTGGATGCCGCCGTATCCGCCCAGGGATTCCTGGTAAGCGCCAGTGTGGAAAAACCCGATGTACAGCGGCCGGTCTTTCACGAATTTGGGAAGGAACACGGCGTTGGAATGGGCTTCATCGTTGTAGTAATCCTGGCTGTCGCAGGTGAGGCCGCCCATGAAAACCCGCTGGTATGGGTCCTCCCACCGGTTGATGGGCAGCAGGATAAACCGCTGGTTGATGGCCCATGAATCGGGGAGAGTGGTCATGAAAGAGCTGTCGATCATGTTCCAGAGCTCACGATCGTTTTGTTGTTTTTGCCCCAAAATAGAATATAAAACTGCTCCGCTTTCCCCAACCGTGAACGATCCGAACTCAGTAAATATATCCGGTTCCGTAATGTTGTGCTGCTCACATGTTTGTTTAATTTGTGAAATGATCTCCTCGGCCATGTATTCATAATCGTATTCAAAACCAAGTGATCGTTTTATCGGGAAGCCGCCGCCAATGTTAAGCGCATCCACATCCGGACATATCTTTTTCAGGTCGGCATACACATTGAGGCTTTTGCTGAGTTCATTCCAGTAATAGGCGGTATCCTTGATCCCGGTGTTGATAAAGAAATGCAACATTTTAAGGCTGATATTCGGATTGTTCTGGATATGTTCTTTATAAAAAGGAACAATGTCGTTGTAGCGGATACCAAGTCGCGAAGTATAAAACGAAAATAGCGGTTCTTCTTCGGAAGCAATGCGCATACCCACCTGGAATTTTCCTTTTACATGTTCTTCATAATAGTCAAGTTCATCCATATGATCAAGAACGGGTATCACATTTTTAAACCCTTCATTGATGAGCCTTGTTATATTTTCCAGGTATTGGGGCCGTTTAAATCCGTTGCAGATGATGTAAACATCTTTGTCGATCAATCCGTTGGCATATAATTCTTCTACAATGTTTATGTCGAATGCTGAGGATGTTTCGATGTTAATCTTGTTTTTTAATGCCTCTTCCATCACAAAGGAAAAGTGTGAACTCTTGGTGCAGTAGCAGTATTGATATTCACCCTGATAGTCCACTTTGGCCATTGCCACATTAAACCAGCGCCTGGCTTTTTGTATTTGCTCACTGATTTTTGGGAGGTAGGTAAGTTTTACAGGCGTCCCGTATTGCTTAATGATTTCCATCAATGGGATGTCATGGAATTGTAATTCACCGTCCTCCACCTTAAATTCATCCTTTGGAAAATAAAAGGTTTGTTCTATTAAATCGAGATATTTGATCTTCATATCTAATATTTTAAACTAAATAGATTGCAATGAAGTGGCAAATGTAAGCACATTACATTAGTAATACAAAAGAAAATCAAATGAAAAGGATTAAGAGGTTAGATTCGACTAAGAAGCCAATCAGTGGCTTTTCCATTTAAAAGTGTCGAAGATGTGTTTGATATCCTGAGCCATCATGTCGATAACCGGTCGAAGCGAATCATTATTTGGAACAACATTAAAATATAGCGCGCCGCGTACGAAATGTTTTGCACTGTCGGTGAGGAAAAACTGATAGGGTGAAGCCGCATCCTTTCCCTGAATTTGGTAGGCCATACCAAAAACATCTTTTTGCGGATTGCTGAATACTGATTCTCTGATCCCGATTGCCTTTGGTGCGTGTTTGAATGCCATGTCCCTGGCATCTTCCGTAAGGGTGTACAGCCTGTAATCATCCAGCGATTTGTAGCTGATGTGGATGCGCCCTTTATATTTCGGGTAATCCAGGTTCATCCAGTATGGATTTTGCCGGGTGTATTCATCAAAGGTAATTTTAGCATAATTCGGGTATTGAAACGCATAGGGAAAAGTGCTGTCGAAAGTGCGGTATTCCTGTTCGGGCAGGTCGATGCGGAGATAGCCGTTAGGTTTGGGATAGTAATCCTGGTTGTTGCACGAAGCCAAAACCACAATAACCGAAACAAGCGTGGCCGGGAAAATGAATCGTTTAAAAAGACTTTGAGGTGATGTGTTCAGCATATAGAATCAATTCAGAATTTTCACCAGGACTTCTTCAATCCTGCGGTTGGAAACCTTCTTGATCTTAAACTCAAAGTTCAGGAATTTAGTACTTGTATTGGCAGAAGGGATGCGGCCTTCGATCTCCAGGATGAGTCCGGCCAGGGTTTCGGAGTCGCCCTTCACATGTTCGAACACCCGGTCGTCTATCTGCAGGATTTTGCAAAAATCATTGAGCAGGGTCTTGCCCTCGAAAATGTAGTTTTGATTGTCGATTTTGGTGTAGGCAATTTCATCTTCTTCGGTATCAAACTCATCTGAGATATCACCCACAATCTCCTCGATGATATCTTCGAGGGTAGCAATACCGGAAGTTCCACCATATTCATCCACCACGATGGCCAGGTGGATTTTTTTTTCCTGAAACTCCTGTAACAGGTCGTTGATCTTTTTGTTTTCAGGAACAAAGAATGCCGGCCTGAGCAATTTCGACCACTCGAATTCGGCGGGTTTATTGAGGTGTGGCAACAGATCTTTGATGTAAAGTATGCCAGCAATTTTATCGAAGTTTTCGTTGTAGGCCGGGATGCGCGAATATCCTGCATCGAGGATTAGTTCCAGCAATTTGTCGTAAGGGGTTTTCATCTCCACGGCGGTTACGTCCATTCGCGCTTTCATGATTTCCTTCACAAACATATCGCCAAATTTCACGATGCCTTTCAGGATTTTACGTTCTTCTTCGGGGGTCTCATCATCAGAGGTAAGCTCTATGGCTTCGGAAAGCTCGCTCATGGAAAGCTGTGCGGATTTTTTTTGCAGCATTTTATCGATAAATGAGGAGCTGCTCACCAGCAGGCTGCTTAACGGGTAGAGCACGCTCACCAGGTTTTTCAGGGTGCCGGCCATGGATGCGGCAAAATGTACAGGCCGGTTTGATGCGTAGATTTTTGGCATGATCTCGCCGAAGATCAGCAGCAGGGAGGTAACCAACACTACCTGGATCAGGAAGGAAAGCAGCGGATACAGTTCAAGGTTAAACAGATTGCTTACTATGAATGTGGAAAGGATTACGATGCCGATATTAACAAAGTTGTTGGCAATGAGGATGGTTGCCAGCAGCCGCCTGGGCCTTTCCAGGAGTGTGCCGATGAGTTTGCTCTTTGGATTTTTGTCGGAATCCAGTTGCTTGAGGTCTGCCTGATTTAATGAGAAAAATGCAATTTCAGAACCGGAAATCATTGCCGAAAACAGCAAAAGGATTAGCATGGCAACGAAGCCGATAATTTCAGGATAATTAACGGGTTGGAATAAAGTTTCTGCTAAAAGGAATAAATCGTACGGATCAGAGCCGGTTCCGGTGTCTTCCAAAATGATTTGAAATTAATTCAACAATAACCTGGTTACAAAATGGCGGCAAAATTAATCTTTTTATATGCTTCAAGCATAAGTTTCAAGAATTATTTTGCTGTCATAAACACCATAATATCAGAAAGGAAGGTCGTCGCTGGGTGCATTTTCCCCGCCGTCGGCTGAGCCTTCGCCTTCGTTTGAAGTTTCCGGGAAGTTTTCAGGGACGGGAGGCGGTGGTGGAGCGCCGTAGCCGCCTTCGGAACTTCTTGAAATCTTCAACACTTTGTCGGCAACCACCTCGGTGGTATATCTTTTGTTTCCGTCTTTATCGTCCCACGTCCTGGTTTTTAGCTTGCCTTCCACATACACGGTATCGCCCTTTACCAGGTTTTTTTCGGCAAGCCAGCGCCACAGCACCACGCTGTGCCACTCAGTTTGTTCCACCCAGTTTCCTTCCCGGTCTTTATAACTTTCGTTGGTAGCAATCCTTACATTGGCAAACTTTACGCCATTGTCCAGCGTCATTACATCCGGGTCTTTCCCCAGGTTTCCTATTAAAATTACTTTATTAACTCCTGCCATGAGATTTCGTTTTTGTGTGATTTAATTTTAATTGCAAAAATAAGATTTCTTTCTGATTGTTGAGATTTCGGTTTGCGCTGAAGATTTCGTAAATTTGTACATTATTCTGAAATACAGCCCGGTTCATTATGAGCTGAAAACATGATGGTTCTGCGAAAACTACATATTATCATCCTGATCTGCATTTCGCTTCATGCATTTGCCGGCAATCAGACTGACAGTCTGAAAGCCCTTATTGAGCAAAATAATTTTCAGGATGTGCAGATTAAAGTTGAAACCCTGATCGAACTCTCCAAAGCACAGTTTTATCCCGACAATGAAGCCGCATTCAGCAATGGGCTGGAAGCCCTGGAGATAGCCCGTGAAACCAACGACATGTTATTGTTGGCAAAGGCGGCAAAACATGTGGGTACATTATACTATCGTCAAAGTGATTTTGCCAGTGCCCTCGAATATTTCAATATTGCCCTCAATTGTAACATCGAAGCCGGAAACACCGATGAGATTGCTGCCAGCTACAATAATGTGGGTGTGATTTTCAACCGGTTGGGGTATTACAATCTTGCCCTGCAAAATCATATCCAGCAACTAAAAATCAACGAAGAAACCGAAAACCTGTATGGCATCGCCAATTCGAACCTGAATATCGGAAACATTTACAACAACATGGGCGAAAACGAGAAAGCCTATGAATACTACCAGAACTCGCTTAAAATTTCGGAGCAGTTAAACGACACAAATTTCATGGCAACCTCTTACCTGAATATGGGCGTTACAAGCATGGAATTTGAAGACTACGACCAGGCAATCCGGTATTTTAATAAAGCGCTTCCCATAAAGCAGCGGCTTGGCGACCGGGCAAACGAAGGCAACATTTATCTGAACATGGGGGTGATTTATAATACCCGGAAAGATTATGAACTTGCTAAAACATACTTTCAGCGCAGCTATGAAGTATTCAGCGACATTAACATGCGTCAAAATGTTGTGAAGTCGCTAATAAACCTCGGTGACGTTTACCTCAAAATTCACAATTCGGAAAAAAGTCTGGAGATGATTGAACGGGCGCATGAAATTGCCAAAGAAATCGACTCGAAGCAGCTGCTTGGCGAAACCTGTGAATCGTTTGCAGAATGGTATGAATCACAAGGCCGGTATGAAGAATCGCTGGAATATTTTAAACAAATGACTGCCCTGAACGATACCCTGTTTGATCTTGAAAAAAGCAGACAGATACGCGATTTGCAAATTGTGTATGAGGTGGAGAAGAAAGAGCGTGAAATAATGGAGCAGGACCTTTCCATTCAAAGGCTAAAAGCCAGTCAGTTTTATATGCTTCTGGCAATCATCCTTGCGCTGTCGTTGGCATTTTTGGTTTACTACCGTTACCGCACCAAGAAAAAACTGAACAGGGAGCTGGAAATCAAAATCGCCGAAGCCCTCCGCAAAGAAAAGGAACAGCAGCAAATCATTGTTCATCAATCGAGCCTTACGTCACTGGGCGAGCTGGCCTCAGGGATTGCACACGAAATAAAACAGCCCCTCCAAAATATTTCGCTGGTTAACGAAGGCCTCCAAATGGAGATTGTTGAGGAAGAGGTTGACCGCGATTTTGTGGCTGAATCAGCTAAGGATATTGCAGAGGGCATCAAACGCATTAAATTTATTATCAACGAAATCAGTAACTTTTCACGTGGCCAGCAACTGGAAATTCTTGAGTGGTTTAATGTGAACACACGCATCGATAATGCTTTTTCGCTGGCACGCACCAGATTTTCAAACCGCAGGATAGATGTTAAATTCGATCTCGATAATTCCATTCCTGACATCCAGGGCAATCCCTATAAATTTGAGCAGGTGGTGGTTAATTTCTTTAACAATGCCAAAGATGCCATCGAAGAAAAAGCGGAAAAATCAAATGAAGAATTCGTGAAAAAAATGATTGTCAGGAGCTACGTCAGCGATAAGCACATCCATGTGGAGGTGGAAGATAATGGCATGGGCGTTCCGGATTCCATCAAAACCCGCATATTTCTCCCGTTTTTTACCACCAAGGAAATCGGCAAGGGCACTGGCCTGGGATTGTCTATTTCGCTGGGCATAGCAAAGGAAATGGGAGGGATTATAGAAATTGAGTCGGAGGAAGGAAAAGGTACGCTGATGCGATTGAAAATTCCGGTAGGCAAAAAACAAACAGAAGAATAATCCTGCCATTTGCAAACCATTTCGGCATTTGTGGGTTATCTCCTTAACCCAAAAAATTCTAATTTTGCGGCTTTTTATCAGAAAATCAACGACTTTTACCATTGCATATGAAGATAATCGACAAGCTTAAAAATACAGACAAACCCCTGTTTTCTTTTGAATTGCTTCCCCCGATGAAGGGAGGGAATATTGAATCGGTGTATGAAGTTATTGATCCTTTGATCCAGTATGAACCGATAAACGTGAATATTACCTACCACCAGCAGGAGGTAGTGTACAAAAAGCTGGGCAATGGGTTGCTTCAGAAAAAGACCATCCGCAAACGGCCGGGAACGGTGGCCATTTCGGCGGCTATTAAATGTAAATATCCAAATCTTGAAGTGGTTCCCCACCTCATCTGTGGTGGCTTTACCAAATCGGAAACCGAATATGCCTTGATTGACCTGCATTTTTTGGGCATCAAAAATGTGCTGGTGCTTCGGGGGGATCCGCCAAAAACGCAGCGGTTTTTCAGGCCCGACCCGGAAGGGCACCCATTTGCCATCGACCTGGTGAAACAGATCATCGATCTTAATAACGGAAAATACCAGGACGAAGACCTGAGAAATACCACAGCAACAGACTTTTCAGTAGGCGTGGCCGGTTATCCTGAAAAGCACTTCGAAGCTGCAAACATGGATGTTGACATGCAATACCTGAAACAAAAGGTTGATGCAGGGGCTGATTATATTGTTACACAAATGTTTTTCGATAATGAGAAATTCTTTCACTTCGTGGATAAATGCCGTGAGGCTGGAATTACAGTTCCAATTATTCCGGGATTAAAACCCATAACCCGGTTGAACGATATGCGCTCCCTGCCACTGGTTTTTCATATTGATATTCCGGAAGAACTTGCAAAAGAGTTGCGTAAATGTAAAAACGATCAGCAGGCTTTCGAACTGGGTGTGGAGTGGACAGTGAATCAATCGCTGGAGCTTAAGAAATATGGCGTTCCGGCGCTGCATTATTTCACCATTGGCATCTCCGATAATATCCGGCAGATTGCTGAAAGGGTTTTTTAGCGTTATGAATTACCGAAAAATTTCAGACTGAGGCAAATCCATCACATAAGTCCAAAACATGAAAATTATACTGGCTTACCTGTTAAGTCCTATTCATTACCTGTTTTTTGGAATACTGCTGGCAGTTTTTCACCCAATCCAAATGGTTGCCTACAACCTGTTTGGCCCATCAGCCCATAAAAAATCGGTTGATGCACTCAACTTTTTCCTGGTTCTGAATTTTTATACATTGCTTTCAAGGCCTTCATTTTACGGAACTAAAAACCTTCCTGTTGGCAGGCCGCTAATCGTGATATCCAATCATCAAAGCATGTTTGATGCGCCACCCATCGTATGGAGCCTGCGCAAACATAATCTGAAATTTATCTCCAAAAAATCACTGGGGAAGTGGTTCCCCAGTATTTCTTACAACCTTAGGAAAAGCGGTGCTGCCCTGATCGACCGGAAAGACCGGGAGCAGTCTCTGGCCGAAATCTCAAAATTGGGTCAGCGCGCCGAGCAAAATAATTACTCGGTTTGTATTTTTCCGGAAGGCACCCGCCATAAAACCGGAGAGATAAATTCTTTTAAACCGGGGGGAATCAAAACCCTGCTTGATGCCATGCCATCGGCGCTGGTTGTTCCGTTTGTGATTCGCGATAATTCCAAACTGCACAAAAAGGGATATTTCCCGTTGTGTGTCGGGAAGCATCTCAGGTATTATGCCCTTGAGCCCATCCAACGGGCAGGCCTTTCTCATGATGAAATTATCATAAAAGTTCAGGATAGTATTAAATCCGCTTTGATGAATGGCAGAGCATAGCTGATTTTGAGGATTAACATCTTTTAATTTCGTTTCGTTTATTTCGTTTATTATCTTTGCAGAAATTATTTTACAGATGAAAACGAAATATAAACTTACAACACAAAAGGATCAGCAAGTTGCAGAAGCATGTGTTCCTTATCTCAAAAAAGCAATCACCGAAAAGAATATCTCACCTGAAAACATCGAAA
>JAGYLT010000085.1 GCA_018400545.1 Bacteroidales bacterium | reverse complement strand
ATGGCTTCAACATTAATAATGTCTGCTAAATCCAGCTCGCCCACATCACTATCGGGTAAAAGTATGCTTTCAAGTTTACGTCTTACGCGCAGCTCACTTTCCCGCAATGCATCCTGGGCATTTTTCACTTCTGTGATATCGTGCTGAGCAGAAAGTACGCAGGTCTGGTTTTCGTACTGAATGAATATCCCACTGCCCAATGCCCAGATTTCTTTACCGGTAGCTGTTTTAAGATGCATCTCGAAATTTTTTACAGCACCCATTTCTTTTATCTCCTGCAACCATTTCTGCCTGTCTTCGGGATTTACCCAGTGGAAAAATGCTTCATTATTATCAGGAATTCCTTCGGTTTCAAACAACTCCCGGCATTTTGGATTGACATATAAAATTTTACCACTCACTGTGACGATACTCAGAGAAATTGGCAGAGTTTCTATGAGCTGCCGGAATTGACTGGCACTTTGTTTCAGTGCTTCTTCTGCCTTCTTCCGTTCGGTGATATCAAGCGCAGTGAAAATAACTCCTCTAGACGGGTCATTTACATCCATTGCTGTAGAAGCCAGGAGAATATCAATAACTGTTCCGTCTTTTTTTTGCCAGCGTGTTTCAACGATGCCGGTCCCATGTTTTTTTATAATAGCATATTTTTCTCTTCCAACAAATTCAAATTCTTTCTGCGAGGGATACAGAATACGGGCATTTTTATTAATCAGTTCGTGAGACTGATAGCCGGTCATTTCACAGATTTTCGGATTGACTTCGATCAGAATTCTATTCTTTACAAGGCCGATTCCTGTAGGTGCAACCCGGAAGATACTTTGCAATTTCTCCTCGTTTTTGCGCACTTCTTCTTCCGCTTTCCTGCGTTCAGTAATATCCTGCAGGGTAACCAGCACCATTCGCCTGTCTTTGACCGTAATAGGCGTGGTGGATGCCAGGAATGTCATTTCCTGAACTTCCTTTTCGCTTTTTTGAAAATAGTACGGCGCTTCAATTTGCAAATGCGTTTTTCCCGTTTCCAGTGTGTCGAGCACTGTATTACGGATAACACATTGCTGGCAAAATTCTCCGAAGCCGCAGCCCTTCGGGTCGTCCAGGGCATGCATGCAGCGCAAGGCTTCTCCGCCCCGTAACCCAAGCATTTCTTCCACCTCCCTTCCGGCAAATTTTGTTGCAAAACCATTCACCTGCTGAATGCGCCTTTCTGAATCTACCACCATCAGAACCAGGGGAGCGTTGCGATAGATGGCTGCCAGCAGCTCCTGATATTCGTGCAGCGCTTCTTCTGATTTTTTACGATCAGTGATGTCATTATACGTGATAATAACACCGAAATTTTTTAAATTAATAGGTGTTGCTGAAACGTTAATCCAGATTATATTTTCATCGGGCTTAATAATACCCATTTCAACATTTTCTATCTGGTGGTGCTCTTTCAAGGCTCTCACGCTTGCATATTCTTTGGCCGGCATTGGTGTAAGGTCCGATCGAACAATGCGCCATTCTTTTCCGTTAATATGCCTTCTGACATGTTCATTCTTTGTTATTCCCAGCAATTTATTGGCCATCCTATTTGATTCAACAATCTTTCCGTTGTTGTCTGAAACCGTGATCCCAAGTGGAGATGCATCGAAAAGGATGCGATATTTTTCTTCACTTTCGCGTAGTGCTTCTTCCGCCCGCTTACTTTCGGAGATGTCAATGAACGATGCCATTTTGTGTATTGGCTTGCCCTGTTCGTCTATCACCAGATTTGCAGAAACCAATGCAACAAAGGTGGAGCCGTCTTTTCGTCTGGCAATCAATTCACCTTTCCAGGAACCCTTTGACAAGGAGCTGTCAGAAACTATCTGCGCTTCTTTTTCTGAAGTCCAAAATGAAACTGAACGCTTTGCCAGGACTTCATCCTGGTTTTCATATCCCCACATTTGCAGGAAGGAAGGATTCACGTAGGTTAGCTTGCCATCCAAATCTACCAGCGCAATAGCGTTATGTGAAGATTCGATCGATTTTTCTTTGATTCTCAAATCATTTTCCGCCTGTTTCCGTTCGGTGATATCCTGCACAATGCCCCTGATATTTGTAACGGCCCCACTGGCATCTTTCACCGGTTTACCAATAATGTGCAGATATTTCTTTTTGCCGGATGGCACTTTAGCCACCAGGTCAAGGTCATAATCCCTGCCTTTCTGCAATGCATCAACCACAGCTTTTTCCAGACGGGCAGCATCTTCGGGCATGTGGAGGGACATTATTTCTTCATAAGTTGGTACGCCTAACTTTGGATCGCGTTCGTAAATTTGGAAAACCTCATCCGACCAATAGGATCGTTGCTCGGCTACGATCCAGTCAACATGGCCCATTCTTCCGGTTTTTTCTGCTTCGCGCAGTCTATCTTCGTTATGTCGTATAAGTATCTCTGCATGCTTACGTTCGCTGATGTCGTTAGCCAAAGCAAGATAATACTTTTCTCCTTTCATCTCAACAGGTGCCAGGCTGACTTCCACCGGAAAGATGGTACCATCTTTTTTCATGTGCCTGGCTTCAAAACGGAGTTGCTTTTTCTGATTGAGCTTTTTCCAAAATGAGCCTGTATCTTCCCGCTCTTCATAATCAGGGTCGATATCGCTGGTTTTTAGTTGAAGAATTTCGTCGGCAGAATAGCCATATTTTTCCAGTGTGATCTGATTATAATCTACTATAGATCCATCCAGCTTATGCAAGAATAAAGCTTCCGGCGCCTGGTTTATCAGGGTCTGGTATTTGTGCTCACTATCCTTTAATGCTTCTTTCGCCTGTTTATGTCCGGTAACATCATGCACAATGGAATGCAGGTATTTCTTCCCGTTAATCTCTGCTTTACCGCTATAAACTTCTACATTGCGCACTTCACCGTTTGCCAGCCGGTGTTTAAAACTGAAATAATTGCATTTGCTTTTGCGGGCTTTTTCCATCTCGGCCTTGATTCCCTCCTTAGAAAAGGTGTTGATATCGTTGATTGACATCGTTTCCATTTCCGAAGATTTCCAGCCATAAAACCTTTCAGCAGCCTTGTTGGCAGCAACAATCCGTTGTGAACCGGGATCGATGAGCAGCATTACGGCAGGACTGCTTGTAAAGATCAGTCGGAGGCTATGATCATTAAGTTCAAAGTCTGCACTCATTTACCTATTTTAATTAGATTATTATTCCAAATATAACAAATAAACATCACATTATTTGTTCCGGGGCAAATTCCTCTGCATGTTCTCCGGCCAACTGGGCGGCAGCATCTGTGCCAAATTTGCCAACATATCAATTTTCATTACTTTTGCACACTGTAATGAAAATCAGAATATCGAAATATTGCGGTATCACACCACCATGATTTTTCCGGTCCGGGTGGCGTCCGGCAGTACGCCAAAAGTATAAGTGCTTTATTGCCAACCCCGTATTTTAACAATTGAGTTTTCACGGGAGCCTAAGAGGCATCCCACAAAGTTGAATTTATGTACACAAAGGCCGAAATCAGCCGGAGAAGGACGTTTGCCATCATATCGCACCCCGATGCAGGTAAAACCACCCTTACAGAAAAGCTACCTTTGTTTGGCGGGGCCACAAGTGGTGGCGCTGCAAAACAATAAAATCAGAAAACTGCCACATCCGACTTTCTTGAGATAGAAAAACAACGCGGTATTTCTGTGGCAACCTCGGTAATGACCCTGGAATATAACGGTATAAGAATAAATATTCTGGATACCCCAGGCCATAAGGACTTTGCTGAAGACACATACCGCACCCTCACTGCTGTTGACAGCGTAATTCTTGTTGTTGACAGCGTGAAGGGTGTGGAGGAACAGACCCGGAAGCTCATGGAAGTTTGCCGCATGAGGGCCACACCTGTAATGATTTTCATCAATAAAATGGACAGAGAGAGCAAAGACCCGTTCGATCTCCTGGAGGAACTGGAAGACGAATTGAAAATTGCTACCTGCCCTTTTACCTGGCCCATTGGTAGTGGAAACCTGTTTAAAGGTGTTTTTAACTTAACAACCGAAAGCATTCAGCTGTATAACCCAGGTAAAACTACCATTTCGGACATGTTGCTAAACACACACGACTTAGAGGACCCTAAACTGAAAGAACATATTGGAGAAACGAACCTTTTAAGGCTCCGGGAAGAAACAGACCTGGCAACCGACCTTTTTGAATCGTTTAATAAAAGCCTTTACCACGAAGGTTACCTTGCCCCTGTTTTATTCGGTAGCGCCCTCAACAATTTTGGTGTCCCCGAATTATTTGAAACCTTTATCAGTATTGCCCCTCATCCTGGCGAAACAAAAAGTAATGAAAGAATTGTTTTGCCCGAAGAAGATAAATTCACCGGCTTCATTTTTAAAATACATGCCAACCTCGACCCGAACCACCGCAACCGTATGGCATTCTTAAAAGTTTGTTCCGGCAAATTCGAACGGAATAAAATGTACTACCATACCCGCCTGAAAAAAAAGATGCGATTTTCTGCCCCTGCTTCATTCATGGCAAATGCAAAAAATACTGTGGAAGAAGCATGGCCGGGCGATGTAATAGGGCTGTACGACACCGGAAACCTGAAAATAGGCGACACGCTTACAGAAGGCGAACTGTTGAATTTTACAGGAATCCCCAGCTTCTCACCTGAAATATTAAAGGAAGTCGTTAATAAAGAGCCCGCAAAATCAAAACAGCTTGAGAAGGGTGTCAAGCAACTCACTGAAGAAGGCCTGGCACAATTGTTTGTACAACAGCCGGGCAACAGAAAAATAATTGGTACTGTGGGTGAACTACAGTTTGATGTAATAAAATTCAGGCTGGAACATGAGTATGGCGCTCAATGCGATTTCAGCACATTGCCATTTGTGAAAGCCTGTTGGCTTACTTCAGACAATAAACAAGAATTGATAGATATGATTAACAGACGTTCAGGCATCATAGCATTTGACAAATCTAACATTCCTGTGTTTCTTGCCGAGAGTGAGTGGATGCTGAAAATTGCTCAGGAAGCTCATCCTGGTGTAAAATTTCACAAGACCTCCGAACTTAAAGTTTAAAATAAATTGATTGGTTCTGGTTATGAGCAAAATAAGGATTCTTCTGCGATAATTACGTCCCAATATTTTTTCTGAATTACCAGGCGTTTCATTATTTTATCCTCCTTTTGATTAAGCTATCAATACTGAATCTGCCGGCTCCGTTTACCAGTAACACAAACAACATCAGCATATAATAAAGTGGAATTTCAAAATCATGCTTTTCATGATATTCCATTTTATGGTTAAAGTATTTGGATATAATAGTGCGGTTTCAACCCGAAATCGATAAGATCAGCTCTGTATAAGCTTCTGTACTGCCAAAAATATGTCAGGCAGGGTTATTCAATATTTGTATCCCTTCATTTCGTCCTCATCAGGTTCAACACCCAGGGCCAAAACTATCCTGTTTACAAAATTGAAATAAGCAACCACCAGGGTTGCATCGAGGACGCCCCCATCAGTAAGGCCAGCTTCCTTTAACCGATTGGTTTCGTGATCTTCTTCAAAATCAGAAGGCCGGATTGAAAGCTTATCCGCAAACCTGCACAATGCACGCTGCCTGCTGTTAAGCTCTGCTTGGCCATAACCTGAAATCAGCACGTTTACTTTTCCGGAGTCTTTCCAATAATGGCTCAAAGCCTCCGCGTGATGGTTTATGCAATATTTACATCCGTTGCTCAGGGAAACAACAACGGCCATCATCTCACGTTCAGCTCTTGAAAGATCTGATTTTGTGAACATGATCTCAAGGTACAGATCGATGTGCTTGATGATGCTCTCAGGCCGGAGGCTTTGAATTTTATGTATTTTGGCAAGTTTACCTCTTTTTTTAGTGATCTCTTTGTAGATTTCGAGCAATCTGCCACTGGCTTCTTCATATTCTATCACAGGAATGCGCGGCATGAAAAAGTTTTTTTGGGTGAATTTATTTAGTTTTATTCTTTTCCATTTCAGAAATAGTTTCCTTTTTTAAGGTGGAAATATCCAGGGAAGGATCAGTGGGCTTATAGGGATGGCTTAATGCTTTATCCATAAAGTATGATTGCTTTTCATAGTTGGTGCAGGCACTACACATAGCTTTATGTGCTTTCAACTGAATTTTTTCATCAGCTGCAACAAAGGTGTCTTGCACAACATCTTTGGCTTGTTCTTCATCTGACAATCTGTAGAAGGCCCATTTAAACATTTCTGTCATATACAATTCAACCCATTCCGGGAGATCATGCTTTTGAGCCATTCTTTTTTGTTTGATTGATTTTGATATGCTTTCGTATTGAGACCAAATATAATAATATACTGCCCGCTATCAAAATTCATTTTAACACAAGAAAACAATGTCTTAAATTTCTTCCTATGCATCGCGATTAATCCAATTATTGTATTGGTTTGCTTCTATCCTGATGCATACCTGGATTGATATGATTATTAAGTCGCCACCATGATCATTTTATAAATGGAAATAGTACCTTTATACTTTAATTTTTTCACCGGTTATGAAATCCAAACACTGGGTAGCCCGCAAATCCGAAAACCTTCTATCCGCCCTTTTCGGGCTGGCCGGAGGATTACTGCTGGGACAGTTTCCCCAATATCTTTCACAGTACCTCCAACGGCTTGGTGGACATATCGATGAAGCCAGGAACATTATGGATGAATACCGGATTGCGCAGCTTGAAAACAGGATCGAAGAACTGGAAGCAGGATTCATTGCCATTCAAAATGCCGGACCCGGCCTGAAGCTTTTTGCGTTCGTCTGGCATGCCGACTGGAAGATCGCCCGCGGTGCATGGGAAAATTTTACACCAGGAATTACTTTCGACCAGGAAGGGTTTGCTTACCTCATCGTTGGCGGCATACTGGGATTCCTGCTATTCGATCTGTTGAAAACCATTTTCAATGCCATTTTAAGATTATTCCAATAGAATTTATTTGCTTGTTATTGAATATTTACCAAACTCATAAGAGAGATGTAATAACTAAGTGCAACATTATTTATATATCGACACACCATACTTTTCCAGGATCCTTGAATATTCAGGCATCTCAACTATCCTCACCAACGCAGGATCAATCTGATTCAACAATATCGTGTTGCCGGAAGCAAATGAATAATATTCTTTGCTGAAAGCACTTGGGATGATGATGACCCGGTCATCCAGCTTTAACGATGTAATGAGATATCTCAGGATGGCTTCATCATAGACAAAAGCCTGGATATCATCGTCGTTCAATTCATTGAGCCCGTCTTCTATGCTTTCTGCAGCATCGTATTTGATCCCGTACTCCATCAGGAAAAGCGAAGGTGCCGACCCATTAATGCTGCCTACCCTGAAACGGTGAAGATCGTCAATGCTGTTGATCGACGACGATAAGCGGTTAACCGTCAGGGACGATGCTATGGCTGCAGTAAAACTGGATATCAGGATGATGGCTGCAAACATCCAGATGATGGAAACGATCCTGCCCAAAGCCGTTTTTGGTGCTTTATCGCCATAACCCACCGTTGTCATGGTAACGGCAGACCACCACATGCCATCTCCTATGCCACGGGCCCCCTGGTGGAAATGCTCTTTGTTCTTCCGTCTTTCTATAAGCCAAACAACGAGTCCAACTAAAAAAATTACCATAAACAAAGCCGTCACTGATCTGAGAAAACTCCAGGAGAAAAACTTTTCCAGAATATCCCAAAAATTACTTTCGTGCTTAGCCTTTACAGCAATGCCCAGATTCGTAACGAAAAAAGGCTGAGTGAAGCTGAAACGTTCCATCCTGTCGGCCGTGACAGTAAGCGGATTGATGCTAAGATCCACTTCTCCGGTGCTGATGGCATCCAGTAATCCGGAAAGGTCATATTCCCTGAACTCATACTGGTAACCCATCTGTGTGGCAATTTCCTGCCATAAATCAATACAAATGCCCTGGTATGATCCTTTTTCCTTGATGATAAATGGAGGGGATTCTTTTATGCCGATAATGAGTTTTTTTTCTGTCTCCTGGCTAAATACAATCTGTGTTGAAAAGCTAAATAAAACCAACAAGATTAATAATCGGGTTTTCATCGGGAATTTTTGTTTAAAGATATGGATTTTCTGTTATTTTCATACCCACCCCCTTCCAGCCATTTTGTCATATCTAAACTCCTGCATACAAGCATAAATATCATTTCATTATACTTTGGCACATTATTCGATAAGCTGGTGAAAAATTAAAAAGTTTAACGATATTTGTAAAAAGCCATTGACTATGAGTGAAAACATTGAAAAGGTTGAATGTCTGATCATCGGATCAGGCCCTGCAGGTTACACTGCTGCCATTTATGCCGCCCGTGCCGATCTGAAACCGGTCATGTATGAAGGTTTACAACCCGGAGGGCAATTGACAACCACCACCGAAGTTGAAAACTTTCCGGGATATCCCGACGGGATCACCGGTCCGGTGATGATGGAAGAATTTAAGAAGCAGGCACAGCGTTTCGAGACCGATGTCAGGTTTGGTATGATCACAGAAATTGATCTGTCACAGCGTCCTTTTAAAGCCGTTGCCGATGATGGCAAGACCATCATGGCCGATACTGTGATCATTGCTACCGGTGCAACAGCCAAATGGCTTGGCCTGCCCTCCGAGTCAGAATATAACGGTTATGGGGTTTCTGCATGTGCCACTTGTGATGGCTTT
>JAGYLT010000084.1 GCA_018400545.1 Bacteroidales bacterium | reverse complement strand
CATTCCGAGCGAAGCGAGGAATCTATATCCTTAATTACTAATTTTTGAATTTTAGTCGGTCACTACTGATAAAAAAATTATAAAAAATGTAATTGAATACAAAAAAGGAAATTGATTATTACCCCACCAGTCCCCGCACACTTTTGGAAATGGCCAGCTCCCCTTTTTGCAGATAGGCTTCATGGTTTTTCTCGATTTGTTTCAGGTCGTAGAGGTAGTTCACCATCAGCCCAAACGAACGCTCAATCCCATAGGCCGAATTGTTTCCCATCCAGTTGATGCGGTGTAGCTGTGCCCCGTTGCCAAAGTGGAAACGGGCCACGGCATCCTTCGGCTTACCGTACTTTTTTTCTTTGGTGAGATAATGCGCACATAACCGCAACAACGGCTTTTTCAGTTGCTGGCTTTTTGCGGAATCCTGATGCCATTTTTCATCTTTTAAATGATCCAGGGTTTCCCGCTCTTTGGGATTGAAAATAGTGCTTTTTTCATTGTTCAGTTCCTTGTTCAGCCAACCGGCAAATCCGGGAACCGGTGATAATGTACTGTAAGTTTTGATGTTTGGGAGCTCTTCGGCGAGTGCATTCACCACCATTTTGATGAGGAAATTCCCCAGCGGAATTTTCCGTAAACCTATCTGGCAGTTATTGATCGAATAGAAAATGGCGGTGTCTTTTTCCTCGTCAATATTATTTTCTTCCTGGATGATGGATTGGATGGAACCGGAAATGCCTTTGGTTAAGGCCACCTCCACAAAAATCAGCGGTTCATCTTCCAGCGACGGGTGAAAATAAGCAAAGCATCGGCGGTCGGATGAAAGCCGTTTTTTCAGCTCGCTCCAGTTTGCGATATCGTGGACAGCCTCGTACTGGATGATTTTTTCCAGGATGGATGCTTCGGTGTTCCAGTCGATTTTGGTCAGGGTGAGAAATCCGGGATTGAACCATGAAGTGAGCAGATCACGTAAATCATCGTCCATGGGTTTTAGTTCCGGATTGCTTTTTATAAAGCTTAGTAAATCTTCGCGCATCGAAACGATGGCTTTTGTGCCGTTTGGCGCCATGATCATCCGGCTGAAGAGCTTCCGTCTGTCTGACGCAATGGAGTCAGATAATTCACTCAGTAGCTTCTCGTCAGGGGATTCGGTAAATTTCAGGGCAACCTGTTTTACGGCTTGCAGGTTGGTGCCCATGGTTTTGTTGAGCCGGAGCATAAAATCAAGTTTTTCCTCCTGGCTAAGCTGCTCATAGCGGTTTACCAGTTGTCGCGCCAGAGCCAGCCCGGATGCAACGCCTTTGTGCGAAACCAGGTCGCTGCAAAGGTCAACCAGGTTTTGTGTGGAGGTGCCGCGCGTTCTTCTCAGGTCCAGGAATTTTTCGCCGGCATCGGCTATCGAATCCCAAAGATTTTTTGCAAAACGTCCGATATTCATAATAGTTCAGGATTTTAGGTATGTTAATGGCGGAAATATACGAAAATTTGATCAGAATCGCAAAAGGAATTTATTGCGAAATTTGTAACGCAAACCGGGCAAATTTGTATTTTCGCAGGACGAATAAATAATCTTTTGTAACATGAACCTGAAAGAGATCAAAAACGATAAGGCCGTAATCATCGAGATAGACGGCCGGCTGGATACCACCAATTTCAGCAAGTTGGAAAACGAAATCATGAAACATGTTGATAACGGCCAAATCAAATTTGTGATCGACTGCACAGCCATGGATTATGTGAGCAGCTCAGGTTTGCGGGTTTTCCTGATGGCCCTTAAAAAGGTGAAAGCGCTGGATGGGAAATTCTTGTTGTGCGGGTTGCAGGAAAATATCAGGGAAATTTTTGAGATATCCGGGTTCACCACCATCTTCGACATATATAAAAATCAGGAAGAGGCGCTCAAAGTTTTCGGTTAGTCAACGTAGTTTTCACGTATCACTTTCAATTGGTTATACATCTGCCGCGAATGCTTTTTGAATACATTGAATTTTGTGAGCAACTCCTCAGCCAACTCCTCTTTTTCCAAATCATTCATTTTTTCAATCTCATCATTTTCAAATAAACCATGGGTAGTTTCCATGATTTCGGTGATTTCGTCGTAGGCTTCACATTCGGTTTCAAAATTGGCGATAACGCCTTTAAAAGCATGGCTGCTCTTTTTTAATTCCTCAAAATCTTTGGTTTTAAGTTGCTTCGTTATTTTTTCGATGCGTTCGTCGTATTCTTCTAAAAAGATATCGATGATTTCCACCACCGTTTCACGGTCGAAATGAACATATGTTTCCGCAAATTTTTCCTTATTAATCATATCGTCCCGAATTTTGGCGCAAAGATAATTGAATTGGGAAACTGATTTCTTTTTGTTTATCAGGATTTTAGTTTAATGGCTGCCACTTAAACGAGTGATTTGGGCTGATGCCAAACCGTGCCGCCGATCCCGCTTTGAGTTCGATGACATATTTGGCCTTATCCCCTGACGGAATTGTTTCTTCGGAATAAGGCGGCGTGTTTTCATGAATGCTCACAATATCAAAATTCTGATCTGCATAGATGATATCCAGCGATGAGGGCGTGTTTTTCATCCAGAAGAACCGGTGCTCTTCTTTTGGAAAAATAAAAAGCATACCCACTGTGTCCGGGATGAAATGTTTGTACATCATGCCTTTTTCTCGTGAATATGCATCATCGGCCACCTCGATATAAAAATTGGCGTAGGGTTCGTTGCGTTCATTTAAAAATTGCAGGGTGCCTTCGATATTGAACGTGGTTTTACCGGTGTTTGCTGTTGTTTGTTTGGGTTGAGGTTTCTCGCCCCACATGGGCATGTTGCTAAAAACATACACCAGTATAAATATCAATAAAAAGATGATGGATGCTATCCCGATCCAGTTGGTTTTTTTCTTCTTTTTTGCCGGTTGCCGCTTTGGTTTGGCTGTCATGATTTGCTTTTAAGTTGATGTTTTATGCTTAACGATGTTTGTGCTGCCTTGATTATACGGGCTATGGCAAAAATCAGTACGAGCAGGAATATGATAGCAGCACCCGAGGGTATATCAAAAAAATAGGAGGTAAGCAGTCCCGAAAAACTCCCCACCATGCCTGTGATAACAGAGATCAGGATCATCCGCTTGAAATTGCTGGTGAAAATGCCGGCTATGGTTTGTGGAATAGTTAGCAGCGAAATTACCAGGATGATGCCCGCAACCCGGATGTTCAGCACGATGGTTAAAGCCACAAGTGTGATCAGCAGGTAGTTTATGGTTTTTACCGGAAGCTTGATGGCGCGGGCATATTCTTCATCAAAAGCAACAAACAAAATGGTTTTGAACATCGTGGTGAAGATGATGATCAGGACGATGGTTAGTGCCAGAAGCATTTGCAGGTTAAGAGTTGAAACGGTGAGGATATTACCGAATAAAAAGCTCATGAGATTTGCCGAATAGCCGGGGGTGAGGAAAACAAAAATGATCCCGACCGCCATGCCCAGCGACCACAAAATAGCAATCACCGAGTCTTCGCGCACATCGGTTTTTTTCGACATGTATTCGATGCCCAGCGCGGAAAGCACCCCGAAAAACATGGCCCCCAGTATCGGGCTGAACCCAAAAAAGTAGCCAATGCCAATGCCGCCAAAGGATGCATGGGTGATGCCACCGCTGATGAAAACGATGCGCTTCGAAACAATGTACGACCCGATTATTCCGCAGGTAACACTGGCCAGGACTGCTGCCAGCAGGGCGTTTGTGAAGAACCGGTAGCTGAAAAGGTCGAAGAATGATTCCATGAGAGGATAAAGTTATTCGTTAATTGTTATTTGTTATTCTGGAAATTCATCCCGGATTTCCCGGGAGCATCAATTTCTTTTTACTAACTTGGGGTATTTTCGTTCGGGGGGAATCTACTTCTTAGAAATAGATTTCTCCTTCAAAATTTTTACAAGCAAAAATTTTCCAGTCGTGCCATCGGCATCCCTCGGGTATATGACAGGTCGATTTTGAGTGTGAGTGCTAGGCAGGAAGCGCTCTGCGCTCCGCCCCAGCACCCTACCATTACACCAACAAGCTTGTCACCTCGAAGGAGCTTGCGACTGAGAGGTCTATTTAAAAATTGTTCAGATAGCATGTTCTACTAAAAACACTTTGTTTTATATTATGTTACAAAACTGTTAGTCTGAAAACCGGAAATTCATCCCGAAGTCTCAGGAGCATATTTTCACTAACCATTCGCAATTATCCATCTCCATGCTGGTGCAACACCGTATGCGGGACATTACCGTGGGCAATGATCTGGATGGGGCAATTGTAGGCTTCAAGTTGCTTTTCGCTGATTACATTGGATTCATGATAGTGCAGGTTACGGTTCACGCAGGCAATGGTTTTCACATAATAGGTGATGGTACCCACATCGTGCGACACGATCATGATGGCCATTTTCCTGTTGAGTTCTTTCAGGATTTCATACAGGTCGCTTTCAAATTTATTGTCCACAAAGGTGTTGGGTTCGTCAAGGATCAACAGCCCTGGCTCCGAAATGATCGCACGGCAAAGGAAAACGCGTTGCATCTGGCCACCCGATAAATCCCCGATATTTTTTTTCATCAGGTGTTCAATGCCCATCCGGCCAAGTAAATTTCGTGCTTTGGAAATATCCTCTTTTGAGAACCGCCTGAAGAGGGAACCTTTTTTAGGCAATCCCGAAAGCACAACGTCCAAAACCGAAATCGGGAACTTCCTGTCGGTTTTATTGATTTGTGGAAGATAACCGATTGTTGTGGCGCTGTTTGTATGTTTTTGATCGTGTATCAGTACCCTGCCTTTCATCGGTCTGATCAATCCCATAATCACTTTCACCAGCGTGGTTTTTCCACCGCCGTTCGGGCCGATCACACCAATAAAATCGCTCTTCCGGATGGTTAGGTTCACATCTTTCAGGATCACTTCATCACCATAGCCTGCCGTAATATTTTTTAGCTCAACAATGGGTTCCATGTTATTATTTTTTGGTTGGTGATGAACTGATTTTTTTAGCCAGATCCAGTAAGTTTTCGTCCCAGTTTACCGAAAGGGGATCAATCTCAACGACGATCCCGTCAATCTCATTTGCGATAATTCTGGCATTTTCCATATCAAATTCCTTTTGAACCAGGATGGTTTTGAGGCCTGCTGATTTTGCCCTCTCGATTGAAGCCCTCAGTTGTGACGGGGAGGGTTCCTTCCCTCCGGATTCGATGGCTATTTGTTCCAGGTTGTAGTCGCGGGCAAAATAGGAGAGTGACGGGTGAAAGATCATAAATTTCCGGTATGGCAGGCCGGACAATATTTCCTGTATTTTTTGGTCAAGCTGGTCAATTTCTTCAACCAGTTTATCATAGTTCTGCTCAAAGATTTCCTTTTGGTCAGGGTATTGCCCGATGAGGCCGTCAAAAACATTTTTTGCGATCATTTTTCCATTCCGGGCTGAAAGCCAGGTGTGAGGATCGGTTCCGTGATGTTCGTGATTATGGCCAGGATCATCACATTTGTGGCCATGCAAAACTGGTATGCCGTTGCTTAAGTTTACCAGCTTTAGGTTGGGGTAACTGTTTTTCATTTTATCAATCCAGGCTTTTTCGAAACTCAGGTTGCCATTAAAGAAATAGAGATCAACGTTATCAATTTCGGCCATCTGCCTCGGTGTCGGATCATAAACATGAGGAGTAGTTCCGGGTGGGATCAGCACCATGGTTTTCACATGGTCGCCGGCAATTTTTTCGATAAAGTATTGATAGGGCTGAATGCTGACGAGCACTTTTTGCTGTCCGGAATCACCGGATTCCATTGTGCCGCTGTTGCATGCAGCAGTTAGAAATATAAAAGGCAACATCAGCAGGGTTATCATTTTCGATTTGAGCATGTCGTAATATTTTACGCCGCGAGTTTGTTTTTTATTCAATTTCATCGTTGTCACCAATATTTTCGGAACCGGATCAAATCCCTCTGTTCCCCACGGATGGCATCTTGAGATACGATTCAGGGCCATCAAACTGCCACGAACCGGCCCATGCTGTTTCAGCGCCTCCACCGAGTATTCCGAGCAGGTGGGGATATGCCTGCACGAAGCCGGAGTAAATGGCGAAATGCCATACTGATAAATCCGTACAGGGATGATCAGTAATCCGCTAAATGCTTTGTTGACGATGTTTGACAATGCAGGACGATTGTTTAATTCTTATTAAAAAAAAATAACTATCATTAAACTAACAACTCATAACTCACAACTCATCTCTCATTCCCCACCACTGTATTCCACAAAATTCCTTTCCGTTTCATATAGCACGATCGAAAGTTCAAATTTCCGGTCGATCTGCTCCCTCAAAATATCCCAGATTCTAATGGCAATATTCTCCGCGCTGGGGTTCAGGTCCCTGTAATCTTCCACATCGAGATACAGGTTTTTATGGTCGTACCGGTTTTCCACATGCTCTTTTACGATTTGTTTTAATTTGCCCATATCCATCACATAGCCGGTTTCCGGATCAACTTCACCGGTTACTTTTACAATCAGATCATAATTGTGACCGTGGTAATTGGGGTTGTTGCATGAACCAAACACGCGCTCGTTTTTATCATCATCCCAATTGGGATTGTGCAACCTGTGGGTTGCGTTAAAATGTGTTTTTCTGCAGGCTGTTACTTTCATTTTTTTCAGTTTTGCATGAATAATTTATTCATTTAACAAGCATGTGTCGGTTACGTTCAAAAATCTCCGGGGTTGTTGCACTGATTACAAACCCCAAAAACCACGAAGTTTGTTTCCAGCATTTGAAACCCTTCCGGCAGCGTTACCTTTTTGATCTCCTGATCCGTAAGGCACCTAACCATGTTGCATTTTACGCATTTAAAATGCAGGTGCTCGCTGTAGGATTGTTCCGGGTTTAGAATGCTTTCGGGCATCACATATTTTGAATCCTGCTTATCGAGGATTACTTCGTGCAAAATACCCTTTCGCGTAAACCTTTTCAGGTTGCGGTACAAAGTCACCCGGTCGCAATCCAGCGACATCCTTTCCCTTAGCTCGCTCACCGAAATAGGGGCGGGGCTTTCCATAAAAGCCTTCAGCATATCTTCCCGAATGCCTGTTTTGCTTAAATGATGCCTTTT
Source organism: Bacteroidales bacterium (assembly GCA_018400545.1). Next base: position 1,643 of record JAGYLT010000084.1, on the reverse strand, counting down.
TAAAAGTTCTTCTGTAGCCACCCTTGCGTCAATTAATATGCAACAATGTTGCAAAAATAGGTAAAATTTTTGATCAGGTTTGTTGATCTAAATATGCATCAGATTGTTTAATATTGTTAATCGCACCCCTGGCGCAGGTTACTGGTGGTATCAGTTTCATCATGCTTCACCACTTTTCATTACTTTTGCGGTCATCAGAAAAATTCATTAAAATTAAATATATCATGTTTAAAGCTGAAGTTTACAAAAAGCGGCGCGATGCGCTCAAAGCACAGATTAACAATGGGATTGCATTTTTCCCGGGTAATGTGGATTCGCCCATGAATTACCCTTCCAATACCTTTCATTTCAGGCAGGACAGTGCCTTCCTATACTTTTTTGGCATCGATCTCCAGGGATTATCAGGGGTGATCGATTTTGATGAAGGTAAGGATATCATTTTTGGTGACGATGTGGAAATTGATGACATCATCTGGATGGGCCCGCAACCTTCCATGAAAGATTATGCAGCCAAAGTGGCCGTGGACGATGTAAGGCCTACCAGTCAGCTTGGGTCATATCTGCGCAAAGCAATGGACAGCGGACGGCAGTTTCATTTCCTGCCGCCTTACCGGGGCGAAACAAAAATTGCCATGGAGGAATTAACCGGAATTAAAATCGCCGATCAAAAGGCCAAAGCATCCGAACTGCTGATCAAATCGGTTGTTGAACTGCGAAATATTAAAGATGATGACGAAATTGCCGAGTTGGAAAAAGCGGCGGCCATTGGTTATGAAATGCACGTAACTGCCATGAAGATGGCGCATCCCGGCGAACATGAACGCAATATTGCCGGCACCATCGAAGGCATTGCCCTTTCGCACGGAGCCATGGTTTCGTTTCCCATTATTTTATCTCAAAACGGAGAAACCCTGCACAACCACGACCACAGCCAGGTTTTGAAGGAGGGCAGGATGATGCTCACCGATGCCGGTGCCGAAACCACCACCCATTATGCCTCCGACTTTACACGGACTGTTCCGGTGGGCGGGAAGTTTTCACCGCGTCAGCGCGATATTTACCAGATCGTGCTGGATGCCAACAATAAAGCCACCGAAGCCATCAAGCCCGGTGTTACCAACAAAAGCATTCACTTGCTTGCTGCACGTGTGATTGCCGAAGGCCTGAAGAGCCTCAACATTATGAAAGGTAATGTGGATGATGCCGTTGAACAGGGAGCTCACGCCATGTTTTTCCCGCACGGACTGGGCCATATGATGGGTTTGGATGTGCACGATATGGAAGGCCTGGGTGAGGATTATGTGGGTTATTCTGAAGATGTTAAGCGGTCAAAACAGTTTGGTACGGCCAACCTTCGACTTGGCAGAAAACTGGAACCCGGCTTTGTGTTGACCAATGAACCGGGAATTTATTTTATTCCTGCTTTATTCGATATCTGGAAAAAGGAGAACAAACTCGCTGATTTTATTAATTACAGCGAAGTTGAAAAATACCTCGACTTTGGTGGTGTGAGGCTTGAAGATGATATTCTGGTTACTGATAACGGATGCCGGCTGATTGGAAAGCGCATACCAATCACCATTGAAGAAGTGGAAGAAACCATGAGAGGATAATTTTTGATTAAAAACAAAATTGAATTATCG